>CADBRW010000302.1 GCA_902797155.1 uncultured Lachnospiraceae bacterium | reverse complement strand
GATCTCGGCATTGAAGCCGATGGACTTCTTTCCGATACGGTTCTCGATCACCTTATCCAGGCCGTCAAATGCACCGCCGCAGATAAACAGGATGTTGGTCGTATCGATCTGGATCAGCTCCTGCTGCGGATGCTTCCGTCCGCCCTGGGGAGGAACGGATGCCATGGTTCCCTCGATGATCTTCAGAAGCGCCTGCTGTACACCCTCACCGGATACATCACGGGTGATGGATACATTTTCACTCTTCTTTGTGATCTTATCGATCTCATCAATATAAACGATACCCTTTTCGGCACGTTCGATATCATAATCAGCGGCCTGGATCAGCTTCAGCAGGATATTCTCCACATCCTCGCCTACGTAGCCCGCCTCTGTCAGTGTGGTAGCATCCGCAATGGCAAAGGGCACATTCAGAAGCTTTGCCAGCGTCTGTGCCAGATAGGTCTTACCGGAACCGGTAGGACCGGCCATGATGATATTACTCTTCTGGAGTTCCACATCAAAGGTCCGCCCGGACAGCACACGCTTGTAGTGGTTATACACCGCTACGGACAGCGCCTTCTTGGCTGCCTCCTGGCCGATGACATACTCATCCAGGAACGCCTTGATCTCCTTCGGCTTCAGAAGATTGATCTCACCGGAATTCTGCTCTCTGGCGTTGTCATCCTCGATGATCTCCACACATATATCGATGCATTCATCGCAGATATAAACCCCCGGACCTGCGATCAGCTTCCGCACCTGGTCCTGGGACTTATTGCAAAATGAGCATCTGACTTTCTTTTCGTCTGTACGATTTGCCAACTTATCTCTCCTCTATCCGAACCACGGCTCTATGCCTTACGGTTCACAACCACCTTATCGATCAGCCCGTAAGCGCATGCTTCCTCGGCTGTCTTCCAGTTATCACGCTCACAGTCCGCAGCCAGCTCTTCCACGGTCTTCCCGCAGTTCTCAGCCATGATGCGATACAGGTTCTCCTTGGTACGAAGCATGTGCTCTGCAGCGATCTGCATATCCGTCGCCTGACCCTGCATGCCTCCCAGAGGCTGATGGATCATGATCTCGGCGTTCGGAAGAGCAAAGCGCTTTCCCTTTGCACCGCTGCTGAGCAGGAAGGCACCCATGCTGGCTGCCATGCCCACGCAGATGGTGGAGACATCACATTTGATATAATTCATGGTATCGTAGATCGCCATGCCCGCGGTAACGGATCCGCCGGGGCTGTTGATATACAGATTGATATCCTTGGTGGAATCTTCAGACTCCAGGAACAGCAGCTGCGCAACAACCAGGCTTGCCGTCACGTCATTCACCTCATCTCCGAGGAAAATGATACGCTCCTTCAGCAATCTGGAATAAATATCATAGGCTCTCTCGCCCCGGCTGCTGGTCTCTATGACTGTAGGTACTAATGCCATATGTCTAACCCCCTTCTCCTGTAGGTCCATGCTTCAGATTAAACTTCCTTTGCGTTCTCTGCCAGAAGCTTTACGGCCTTGCGGTTCTTAAGGTCGCGGCGGATGGAATCCAGTTCCTTCTCTCCTGCCAGCTCCTTGAACTTCTCAACCTCAAGCTGATATGCCTCTGCCATCTTCTTCAGTTCTTCCTCAACTTCCTCATCGCTGACTTCGATCTTCTCTGCCTCAGCAACAGCCTCAACTACAAGGCTGGACTTGATCCGGGTGATGGCATCCGGCTTCATCTGCTCCATCATATCCTCACGGGACTGCTTTGTGATCTGGAGATACTGATCCAGCTTCAGGCCCTGGTAGGAAAGACGCATATCGAAGTCCTCCAGCATACGCTCCTGCTGAAGAGCGATCATGGGCTCCGGGATCTCCATCTCGGATGCTTCGATCAGCTTCTCGATGCACTTGGACTCCTTCTCACGTGCTGCAGCATCCTTCTTGCGGAGCTCAAGAGTCTTCTTTGTATCCTCTTCATACTCTGCAAATGTATCGAATGCAGATACATCGCTTGCAAACTCATCATCCAGCTCCGGAAGCTGTGTCTCTGTGATGGAAAGAAGCTTTACCTTAAATGTAGCAGCCTTTCCGGCCAGGTTCTCTGCCTGATAATCCTCCGGGAAGGTTACATTTACATCAAACTCATCATCAATGTTCTTGCCGACGATCTGGTCCTCGAAGGTATCGATGAAGGAATGAGAACCAAGGGTCAGCGCATAATCCTCACCCTTTCCGCCGTCAAATGCAACGCCGTCCACAAAGCCCTCAAAGTTGATCTTTACCTCATCCTCCAGCTTTGCGGGACGATCGGTAACTGTTACCTTACGGCCGTTCTCCTTACGGGTCTTCTCAATCTCAGCCTTAACCTCTTCATCGGAAACGCTGACGTCAGCCTTCTCTACCTCAAGGCCCTTGTATTCGCCCAGCTTAACCTCAGGACGGATCGCAACCTTTGCCACATAGATGAAGTCCTTACCCTTCTCGATCTGGCTTACGGAGATCTCCGGACGGGAAACGATATCGAGATCACAGTTGTCTACCTCAGTCGGGTAGGTCTGGTTGATCAGGTCATTGGCGGCATCCTCATAGAATACCTCCGGTCCGTACATTTTCTCGATATAAGCCATCGGCACCTTTCCCTTACGGAAACCCGCCATCTGGAACTTATTCTTTGACTTGTTGTACGCACCCTTCAGTGCCTTGGTGAAATCCTCTGCCGGTACGGTGATCGTCAGTTCCGCCATGCTGCCTTCCAGCTTCTCAACTGCTAAACTCATTTGTAAATCCTCCTATTTTTCGCGCAACCGCGGCAATGCTCACCGGGTTCGCTAACATTCTTATTTCTGCAAAAGGGTCCATTCGCCCATTAACCACAAGATTATAGCATAGAAAGAAATGGAAGTCCACATCTATTTTCCTTTTCCGAAACTCCGCTTGTAATTGTCTTTCACACTTTGTTAGTGTATAATTAATTAGTTAAGACTTTTTTACACTACACGAGGTTTTTATGGACGTCACGTCAGTATTGGAATTATTCGGCGGCGTAGGTCTGTTCCTCTTCGGCATGAGCTACATGGGCCAGTCTCTGGAACATTTAGCCGGAAACGGACTGGAGAAGATCCTGCAGACACTGACCACCGGTAAAAAGAAAATAATCGGAATACTGAAGGGCTTTTTCCTGGGACTCATCGTTACGGGAATCATTCAGAGCTCCTCGGCCACTACCATCATGCTCATCGGCTTCGTCAGCGCAGGCATGATGAGCGTGACCCAGGCCATTCCCGTTGTGTTCGGAGCGAACATCGGCAGCTGCGTGACCGCACAGCTGCTCCGACTGGGCGACCTGGGAGGTGGCGGGATCTTCCTGAAGCTGCTGAAGCCCTCCTCCTTCGCACCCATGCTGATCGCCATCGGTGCATTTATCATTATCAAGGCGAAGAAACAGAAATCCAGGGATGTGGCCGGGATCCTGCTGGGTCTTGGTGTTCTTTTCATGGGAATGACCTTTATGGAAGAGGTGTTCGCACCGCTGAAGGAGTCCGAGGACTTCCGGAAGCTCTTCACCTCCTTCTCCAACCCCTTCCTTGGCATCCTCATCGGCTTCCTGCTCTGCGCCCTGATCCAGAGCTCCAGTGCCTTTGTAGGTATCCTTCAGGCGCTGTCAGCCACCGGCTCCATCACCTGCGGCATCGCCATCCCCATGCTGATCGGACAGAATCTGGGAAAATGTATCACCATTGTTTTAGGAAGCATCGGCGCACCGAAGAAGGCAAAGCGGGTCAGCCTGGCTTACCTGCTCTTCAATATTATCGGTTCGCTTATCCTGACCATAGTTCTGTGTATCCTATATTATAAGGTGAAGCCTGACTTCCTGTCCGACGTCATGAACAGAGGAAGCATAGCAAATATGCATATGGGCTTCAATATCATCACCGCCCTTATCCTCCTGCCCTTTACAGAGCAGCTGGGACGCCTCACCGGCAAGATCCTGCGGGATAAGGATGACACTGCTGAAGAAAACGATTTCCAGATCCTGGAGACCAGGCTTCTCAGCACACCCGGTATCGCCCTGAATGCCTGCAGCCGTGTCATCGAAACCATGGCTGACCGCATCGTTGAAAACTACTATCTGACCGTTGACCTAATGATCGGATACAATGACGAGACCTTCAACAAGCTCATCAAAAATGAAGACTATATCGACCGGGCTGAGACCGCTCTTTCCGACTACTGTCTCAGTATCAACCGAAACCGTCTCACGCCGGACAATAAGCTTGTCATCTCCGAAATCCTGAATTCCATCAGCGACTACGAACGGATCGGGGATTACTGTGTGAATATGGCATATGTCATAAAGGACATGCAGGAGCAGGGCATCAAATTCTCCCCTGCCGGTATCAACGAGCTTACCTCCATCATGTCCGCCACAAAGAAGGCTCTGGATACAACAAGAAAAGCCTTCTTCAACGATGATGAGAAGAAGGCATCCAGGATCGAACCGCTGTATGACGCCATTCGAAAGATGCGTGAAGTGATCCAGGAACACCATATCAAACGTCTCCAGGAAGGCACCTGTTCCGTTCCTGCAGGCGTGGCACTGTTCGATCTGATCCAGTGCATGGAACGTATCGCTTCCCATTCAAGAAACATCTCACTCCACGTAGTAAAGCGTGTCCGCGGAGACAGAAGCTTCGATGAACAGCACGGTCACGCCCTGGATCCCTATGGCGAGGAATACCAGTCACTGCAGACCTATTATCTTAACAAATATCTGGACCCGATCCTCCAGTCCTCCGACTGATTCGGATCCGCATCATAATATACTCTTCTACAGCAAGGATGGTATGACAGAGGAAAAGTCCCCGCGCCACATTTTCATGTGATACGGGGACTTTCCTTTTGTCAAATCTCTTTAGATATGCTTACTCAGCCTTAGCTGCCTTAGCTTCAATGATCTTCTTGGTCAGATCCGGAACGATCTTGTTCAGATCACCGACTACACCGTAATCAGCTACATCAAAGATCGGAGCTGTCTCATCCTTGTTGATGGCAATGATGATGTCAGACTCTTCCATACCTGCCACGTGCTGGATCGCACCGGAGATACCGATTGCGAAGTATACATGCGGACGAACGGTCTTACCTGTCTGTCCTACCTGCAGCTCCTTCGGCTTCCAGCCGGAATCAACAACTGCACGGGAGCAGGAAACCTGTCCGCCGATAGCGTCAGCAAGCTCTTCCAGGATCTTGAAGTTCTCCGGAGAACCTACGCCACGACCACCGGATACCAGGATCTTAGCATCCTGGATATCAACTACATCGCTGACAGCCTTAACGATCTCAAGGATCTCAACATAGTTCTTGTTCGGTGTAAAGCCGGGGTTGAACTCCTCAACATTTGCCTTGGCGCCCTTAACCTTGTCCTTCTTCTGCATAACGCCCGGACGAACGGTTGCCATCTGCGGACGGAAATCAGGACATGCGATGGTTGCGATGGTGTTACCGCCGAATGCGGGACGGGTCATAAGCAGCTGATTGTGCTTCTGCTCTCTTCCCGGAATAGCTACCAGCGGGAAATCTCCGATATCCAGCTGTGTACAGTCTGCAGTCAGACCTGTGTGGATACGTGCACATACACGCGGGCCGAGATCACG
>CADBRW010000301.1 GCA_902797155.1 uncultured Lachnospiraceae bacterium | reverse complement strand
GAATGCCACATGCTGTACAACGTTACCACCATGGCCAGCACCTGGCATACCGTGGCTACGAGGGACGTGCGACTCTTAAAGCACCAGCTGGGGACCGTATTTGCCCTTCCGAAGCAGTATGTGTTCCTCAACTATCTCCGGTGTCATGATGACATCGGCTGGGGCCTGGACTATGACTACTTAAAGCAGTTCGGCGTGGAAGAGGTGGCTCATAAGAAGTATCTGAATGACTATCTGAAGGGGGCATGGCCGGGCACGGATGCCCGGGGTGAGCTCTACAATGATGACCCGCGCCTCGGGGATGCCCGCCTCTGCGGCACCACCGCATCCCTCTCCGGCATCGAGGCTGCAGAGTACGAGGACCGTGAGGATAAGCTGGACCGGGCCATCCGTCTGGACGTGATGCTGCATGCATTTCTCTTCACCCAGAGCGGGATCCCCGTGCTGTACAGCGGGGATGAGATCGGGCAGCGGAATGATTACACCTACCATGAGAACCCGGAGCGGGCGGACGACAGTCGGTACCTGCACCGCGGGGATCTGGACTGGGACAGTGTGGCACGGAGGAAGAAGAAGGGAACCCGGGAGGAGCGTGTCTTTGACGGCATTAAGAAGCTTTCGGACCTTCGGAAGAAGCACAGGGTCTTTGAAAATGAAGCGGACACCTGGATCGTGGAGACCTGGAATGACCATATCCTGGGCATCGGAAGGTACTACCGCGGAGAGAAGCTGATCGCCCTCTTCAACTTCGGAGATCAGGATGAAACGGCCTGGATCAATGAGGAAGAGGAGTATAAGGACCTTCTCACCGGAAAGAAGCGGGAAGCGAAGGCGGTGGGAGTTCCGGCACAGGATTTTGTATGGCTGATCACAAAACTTTAATCACGACGGAGGGTAATTATGACGATAAAAGAAGTTGCAGAGCTGGCGGGAGTTTCAACAGCGGCGGTGAGCAGGTATTTTAACGGCGGTTCCCTGAGCGAAGACAAGAGAAAGCGGATCAAGAAGGCGGTGGAGAAGACGGATTACTCCCCGAATGCGGTGGCCCAGATCATGCGCACCGGGAAGAGCGGGAAGATCGGCGTGATCATTCCCAGGATCCAGTCCCACTCCATGTCCAGGGTTCTGACAGGCCTCATGGAGAGCCTGGAGGGACGGGGGTATCAAATCATCCTGGGTTGCACCTTCGGGAAGAAGGAATCAGAGGCACAGTACGTGGAAGCCATGCAGAAAGGCGGTATGGAGGGGATCGTTCTGATGGGAACCTCCCGCACCCCGGTGCTGCGGAGCGCCATCTCGGACTGCCGGATTCCTCTGGTGGTGACGGGACAGAACTTCAAGGGAGTTCCCTGCGTCTACCATGATGATGAAAATGCCATGCGTGACATGGCTTCCTTGGTTCTGACAAAGCGGAAGCAGGTTGTATATGTGGGTGTGGACGAAAATGATACCGCCACCGGCAAGGCGAGAAAGAAGGGGGTACAGAAGGCCTTCCGGGAGGCAGGACTGGACCCGAATGCCATGCCCTACATTTTATCGGACTTCGATGTGGAGGGCGGTTATATCGCAGGACAGGAGCTTCTGAAGAAGTATCCGAAGGCGGACGGCGTGATCTGCGCCTCCGACCATATCGCCCATGGGGTGATGCGGGCCCTGAAGGATGCGGGGAAGAAGGTTCCGAGGGACGTGAGCGTCACCGGGGTGGGTGACAGCTGGGCGGACCTGATTACGGACCCGACTCTCACCACCGTATCCCTCTATTATGAGGAGTGCGGGCGGGTTGCAGGCAGGCACCTGCTGGATCTGATCGATGAACCCGAGACCACCCACGCGGTGGATCGGATCAAGCTGGCGTATGAGATCGTAGAAAGGGGGTCGATCTGACAGATGAAGCTGATCTTTATTGACATCGACGGAACCCTCACCATTCCCGGTGAAAATGCTCCGCCGGACAGCGCCCTTGCAGCTATCCGCGCATCCCAGGCCAAAGGAAACAAGGTGTTCCTCTGCACCGGCCGGAATCCGGACATGTTAAAGCCACTTCTGGTTTACAACTTCGACGGGTATGTGGGCTGCGGCGGAGGCTATGTGGTGGCGGAGGACGAGGTACTGTTTGACTGCCCCATGACGGATGAGCAGCGGGAGATCGCTCTCCGGACCCTGCATGACAGCGGAGTTTTCTGCACCGTGGAGGCAAAGGACGGCTCCTGGGGGGACGAGAATCTGGGCATCCGTCCCATGCAGGAGTATGACAACCGCCCTATCTATAAGGTGGTTATGATGTGTACCTCCCTGGACCAGCTGGATGCCTGCAAGGCGGAGCTGGAGAAGGATTTCCAGTTCGTGTTCCAGGAGGTAAAGGCCTACAGCTGCATGAACGGTGAGCTGGTGAACCGGAAGTTTGATAAGGGACTGGGCGTCCGGCTGATCGCGGAGCACTACGGGGTTCCCATCTCGGATACCTACGGCTTCGGTGACAGCATAAACGATCTGGAGATGATCGAGACCGTGGGAACCAGTGTCTGCATGGAGAACGGTGCGGATGCCCTGAAGGCTGTCTCCGATATCATCTGTCCTTCCGTACAGGAGGACGGACTTGCGAAAGCATTTTCGGACCTGGGGCTGGATTAAGGAAAAAATGTAGAAATCTTAGGATCATTGCAAAATAATGCTTGCGGAAATGTTACGCAGGCATTATAATGAAACTTGAGTGAAAACGATTACAAAGAAATTTCATTTCAAAGGAGAAAAGGAGGACAAGGGAT
>CADBRW010000300.1 GCA_902797155.1 uncultured Lachnospiraceae bacterium | reverse complement strand
GGTTCCGCCAGATTCACGGCGGTCTGTCCTCCCAGCGTTGCGCTGGCACCCTCCGGCTTCTCCAGCTCCACGATATTCATGATATCCTCCGGCGTCAGAGGCTCGAAGTAAAGCTTGTCGGCCGTGGTGTAGTCCGTGGAAACCGTCTCCGGATTGTTGTTCACAACGATGGCCTCGTAGCCCATATCCCGGATGGTCTTCACCGCATGCACCGTGGAGTAGTCAAATTCCACACCCTGTCCGATACGGATGGGGCCGGAGCCCAGTACCAGGATCTTCTTCTTATCCGACACAATGGACTCATTTTCCTCTTCATATGTGGAATAAAAATATGGCACGTAGCTTTCAAACTCGCTGGCACAGGTATCGATCATCTTGTAGACCGGGAAGATCTTCATCTCCCGGCGCAGCTTCCAGATCTCATCCTCTGTCTTGCCCAGCATTTCGGCGATATAGGAATCCGAGAAGCCCATGCGCTTCGCGTCATACATCATTTCACGGCTGAGCGTCTCTCCGCCGTCCTTCAGAGCTTCGATCCGCTTCTCGAAGTCCACGATCTTCTTGATCTTATCCAGGAAGAACATGTCGATCTTCGTGATGGCATTGATCCGCTGGTGGTCCACACCCAGCCACATCAGCTGGGAGATGGCGTAGATCCGGTCATCCGTTCCCTCCTTGATATAGTCCAGGAGTTCTTCCTTCGACATATTCTTCTGGTCAAATTTCTCCAGATGCAGATGATTCTTCCCGTCCTCCAGAGAACGGATGGCCTTCAGAAGGCTTTCCTCCAGAGTTCTGCCCACGGACATGACCTCACCGGTGGCCTTCATCTGTGTGGACAGCCGATTAGATGCCAGTGTAAACTTATCAAAGGGGAAACGCGGCATCTTTGTTACCACATAGTCCAGTGCAGGCTCGAAGCAGGCCGGTGTGTTCGCCAGCTGTATCTCTTCCAGATTCATGCCCACCGCGATCTTCGCGGAAACCCGTGCGATGGGATAACCACTGGCCTTGGAGGCCAGGGCTGAGGACCGGGAAACTCTGGGGTTTACCTCGATCACGTAGTACTGGAAGGATTCCGGATCCAGTGCAAACTGTACATTACAGCCGCCACAGACGCCCAGCGCCCGGATCAGGCGGAGTGCGCTGTCACGCAGCATATGATATTCCTTATTCGTCAGAGTCTGGCTGGGGGCAACCACGATGGAATCGCCGGTATGAATACCCACAGGGTCCAGATTCTCCATATTGCAGACTACGATGGCAGTATCATTTGCATCCCGCATTACCTCGTACTCGATCTCCTTGTAGCCCTTGATGCTCTTCTCCACCAGGACCTGATGCACCGGAGACAGAGCCAGCGCATTCCGCATCATATCCTTCATTTCCTCCTCGTCATTGGCGAAACCGCCGCCGGTTCCTCCCAGAGTAAATGCGGGGCGCAGGATGACCGGATACCCGATCCTCTCTGCTGCGGCAAGTCCCTCTTCCACGCTGTAGGTGATCTCCGAGGGAACCACCGGTTCGCCGATGCGCTCACACAGCTCCTTGAACTGTTCACGGTCCTCGGCACAGCGGATGGACGCCGCATCCGTTCCAAGGAGCTCGATCTCGCACTCCTCCAGAACGCCTTTATCATAGAGCTGCATGGCCAGATTCAGGCCTGTCTGTCCGCCGATCCCCGGTACCAGTGCATCCGGACGCTCGTAACGGCAGATCCTCGCGATGTACTCCAATGTCAGCGGCTCCATATAGACTTTATCTGCCACTGCATTGTCTGTCATGATGGTAGCGGGATTGGAATTTGCCAGTACCACCTCATAGCCCTCTTCCTTCAGGGCAAGGCAGGCCTGGGTTCCCGCATAATCAAACTCGGCTGCCTGTCCGATCACGATGGGACCGGAGCCGATGACCAAAACCTTATGTATGTCTGTGCGCTTAGGCATATCTGTTTATTCCTCCTCAGGATGACATATTCGCTATAAACCGCTCGAACAGGTATGTGCTGTCCTGCGGGCCCGGAGCACTCTCCGGATGGTACTGTACGGAGAAGACCTTATCCTCCGGTACCTCCATGCCCTCAACCGTTTTGTCCAGCAGGTTGATGTGGGAAATCCTGATGGGAGTCCCCTCGATGGACTTTTCATCCACGGCATAGCTGTGATTCTGGCTGGTCATCTCGATCTTGCCGGTGGCCAGATCCATGACGGGATGATTGCCTCCGCGGTGTCCGAACTTCAGCTTATAGGTCTTTGCGCCATAGGCCAGCGAAAGCAGCTGGTGTCCCAGGCAGATTCCGAACATGGGAACCTCTCCCTTAAGCTTCTTCAGGGTTTCGATCACGCAGGTCACATCCTCCGGATCCCCGGGGCCGTTGGAGATAAAGACTCCGTCCGGATTCATGAATTTGATCTCTTCATAGGTGGTATCGTAGGGAACCACCGTCACATTGCAGCCATACTGATTCAGCTTACGGACGATGTTGGTCTTCATTCCGCAGTCGATGGCAACCACACGGAACTTCGGATTGGCAGTCCGTGCGTACCAGCGGCGCTTGCTGCTGACCCGGGCCACCGCATCGTGGGGAACCGGGGTCTGGGCGATGCGCCGGAGGCCTTCCTCCGTAGAAACATTCGGTCGGGTGATCAGCACCCTTCGGCTTCCCAGATCACGGATGCTCCGCACCAGCTTTCTGGTATCCACCCCCGTAACCCCCGGAACCTGGTTCTCTTCCAGCAGCTCCGAGAGCGTCCGTGTATAGCGGAAATTGGACGGGAGATCATTGTAATCCCGTACGATCAGGGCGCCGAGGCCCAACATTTTGCTTTCGAAATCCTCATCCGTAATGCCGTAATTTCCGATCAGCGGATAGGACATCACGATGGCCTGGTCCGTGTAGGAGGGATCGGACACGATCTCCTGGTAGCCTGCCATAGAGGTGTTGAAGACGATCTCACAGACCGCATCCCGGTCCGCACCGAAGCCCGTACCATAGTACTCGCTTCCGTCCTCCAAAATCAGTTTTCTGTTCTGCTCTGCCATAGTTTTCTCCTAAAAAAAGGGCATTTCGAGTATATAAAACCCGAAACACCCTTGCTTCGCTAATATCCTGTATCAAGTTCAGATATATACTGCTTCTTCATAGCAAACAGTATAGCACTTTGCGTTGAAATGTCAATAATTCCCTACTATTTAATGCACCTGACCGAATACCCGGCACGGACCACGGTCTGTGTGAGCACAGAATCGCTGACGACCGCATCCATTCGGACGATGGCTGTCTTCCGTTTCAGATCCACATCCGCGTTCACATGCTCCAGGCGGTTCAGGGCATCCTCCACAGCCGCAGAACAGCCCTCACAGCGCATGCCGTCAATAACGAGGGACTTCTCAGCCACTATCTCTCCCAGCTTCTTCTTCGGAACCGCAGGGCCGTCATCCTCTCCGCCCCCGCAGCAGCCGCCCCTGCCCATCATATGCTTCAGGCTGCTGCGCAGCGCGAAGAAGCCCGCTGCGATGAGGATCGCAACGAGCACACTTGTCGCTATTACACTTCCCGTTTCGGCAAGGATCATACTTCTCTCCTAATCATCAGGCCTTCGCCATGGATTTCTTCAGAGCTCCCGGATCTTTCGGCACATGACAGTTCCCGGCACGCGGGCAGCCTTTGCAGGAGCTGCAGCATCCTCCGCAGCTCTTGCAGTCCACGCCGCAGATAACGGATTTTCCCTGTCTCTTGTCATGAACCATACTGCAGATGATCAGTACTATGATCACCAGCAGGATAATGAGAACTATGACCGTTCCTAGTGTACCATTCATATAGAACTCCTCCGATAGAATCCGGCACTCTTTCTGAATACTCTAATGGTGCCAGCAGGGGCGGTCCTTCTGACACCATTCATGGAAACGCAATCGTTATCTTATTCATTCTCAGCATCGGAAGCACCGCCTCTTCCGATGATGTGGAGGACTTGTGTAACAGTCCTATGGGGATCATATTATGCAGATTTCTTCAGCTGAATATCAAGCTTCTGGCTTTCCTTATATGGTTTGAACAGAAGATATACAAAACCGATCAGGATCAGGAAGGCCGGAATGACCCAAGCGCTGAAGGTTCCTGAGATCAGCATGCCGATCTGATATACACAGAGAGCAACTGCGTAGGCAAATACGCACTGGTAACCGATGGCGAACCAGGTCCATTTTGCCGAGTTCATCTCCCGCTTGATGGCGCCGATAGCCGCAAAGCAGGGTGCACACAGCAGGTTGAACAGCAGGAAGGAATAACCCGCCAGCCGTGTAAGGCCTTCAAAATCCAGGACTCCGAAGACTCCCACGACCTCTTCCTTTGCAACCAGGCCCATAACGGTAGCAATGGTTGCACGAATGTTATCAAAGCCAAGAGGTGCAAATATCCAGCATACGCCGCTTCCGATCTTGCCCAGGATACTGTCCTCCAGAGCCACGTCCGGATTGAAGCCGAAGACTCCGTCCACCCATCCGAAGGACTTGCCTGCCCAGATCAGGATGGAGGAAAGCAGGATGATGGTACCGGCCTTCTTGATGAAGGACCAGCCACGCTCCCACATGGAACG
>CADBRW010000299.1 GCA_902797155.1 uncultured Lachnospiraceae bacterium | reverse complement strand
TACAATATGGACAGGTGTACATTATCGGATCACCTCCGTCGCGTATACACAGATATCAATTCCCGTTTCCGTAAGCTTCCGAACCAGCGTCTTCACCACCCCGGTATTTGCATAAGGGGAAGCTACCCCCAGGGAAAGATCATTTTTATAACTGAAAATGGTGGAAAAAATATGATTTGAGCTGCAGAACCCGGTGTAGGTTTCGATATATTCCTCCATTTCCGCAGGCGGACGCTGCACACCCATATTGGAAAGCACAAGGGACACCCTCTGATTGGATTTCTTCGTAAAATGCTTCACCACCGGCTGCTTAATGAACAGTGGAACCGCCCGTACCGGCGCCACATATTCCATGGTCTCAAAGCTGTCCATCTGTTTCTTGATATTTTCCTCCGAAAGCAAGCCCTTGAAGGACTGATCGAACTCTACTGCCAGCTCCTCCAACCCGATCTCCCGATCAAAGACATGGGATACACTAACGCTGTTGAAGAAATTCCTGGCAGTATAGGACGGATAATAATTCCGCAGATTTACCGGCAGGGACAGAGTGATGGGGAGCGCTCTCTTCCTCGGAGGCATATCCTCATAGAGCGCCAGCATCCATGCAGCCCCCAGATAACTGGTGAGGGATACCTTCAGTGCCTTTGCCTTTGGAAGGAGCTGGTCTACCGGCATATGGATCTCGTAGAACTGAAGCTGGTCATAAGGCAGCTTCAGCCCTCCGGGATGATAGGCTTTGCCGTAAGAAGGGGCTTTGCCGAATTCCTTTTGTCCGAAGAACTGCTTATAGCTATCCTGGCTCAGATCGCCCGCGGACGCGCCGGAATGAATGATGGTATCTGCAATCTGCCCGGGATGGGTTAGTTTCAGGTAATGAAGGACGATGATGTTCAGAAATTCCATGGCCCCCGTTCCATCGGACAGGGCATGAAAAATCTCCAGATTGATTCTTTTCCTGAAGTAGCTTACTTTATAGTGCAGCATAGCCTTCGCCGGGATGTAAAGCAGCGGGCAGATCCGCTCATCCTCCTCCCGCACCTCCGGCAGGATATCCGTGTCCTCCAGATAGTGCCAGAATACTCCCCGGCGGATCCGTACCTGCATCTGCGGACGGTCCTGAATGGCAAGAAGCACAGCCTGCTGAAGCTTCTCCGGAACGATTTCTTCTTTCAGCGTACAGCTGAGACGAAGGGTCCGGGTATCCCTCTCCGAAAGGGTTGCCAGGAAAACCTTCGCTACATTATCCAGTTTATACCAGTTATCGTTTCTCATAACTCTCCCATCTGCGTGACAGATCGTCTGCACAAAACAGCCGTTCCTTTGTGCTCTGCAAAAGTCTCCTCATCGCCCGTCTTGCAATGGGAAGGGGCATCTGCTGATAGACATGCCAACCCCGCTCTTCCAGATCCAGTTCTGCTCTTCCTCCCGCCCGGAGGATCGCTTCATACAAACGGACACTGTCGTCCAAAAGGATCTCATTTCTGCCCACCATGATGTAGGTGGGAGGGAGCACGGACAGATTACCATATAGCGGACTGTACCTCGGGTCTGCCGGATCTCCGCCTTCTCCTATGTAGGCCCTGGAAGCATCCCTGATATACTTCGAGGTAAGGATCGGATCCACCCCTTCATTCTCACGGTAACTTCGGGCCTTTCCGGTCATATCCGTCCACGGGCTGAAGAGCCACAGTCCCCTTGGCACTTCCCCTCTCTTCACGGCGATCCGCTGTGCCATACACAACACCAGATTCCCACCTGCAGAATCCCCTGCCAGCAGGATCTGCTCCGGAGTGTATCCCTTACGGAGAAGATAATCCCACATCTTTATTCCGTCCGTAAGAGCTGCCGGATAGGGATGCTCCGGCGCCAGGCGGTAAGCGAAGGTATAGGTAGGAAATCCTGTAGCGACAGCCATTTTCGCTGCCAGGACCCGTGCGTAGTCCAACCCTCCGTTGACATATCCGCCTCCATGGGCATAGAGGATCACGAAGTTTCCGGATACTGTTTTAAAGTGGCTGCCACGGCCGCTTCCCGGAAGGATCACCTCGCACCTCATCCTTCCCACCCGAAAGCCATGAACAGCAATATTCCTTCTGGGGGCTGCAATCCGTCCCGCGCGCTCCGTAATCATCCGGTAATGCCTGAGCCACTCCGGATCCAGCGGATTTTTCGGTCGGCAATTGATCCACTTTACCACCTTCAAGAGGGGCCCGGTTCTCCCACAGGCGCGTTTCTTCTTTCTCCTGTATATCCTGTTCAGGCATTCCTTAAGCTTTGCCATTCCTGCTTCCCCATACTTTTTCAGCAACTTCAAAAATGACTGCGACGGGCGTGGCCCACCGCAGTCATTCTTTTAAATCTTATGTTGTCATTCCATGGTTCTGCTTCGCAGAACGCGTCCTCGCTTCGCTTGGATTCCGGGCAATCCTCCCTGAACCCTAATTAAAGCTTGTCGTGGAATGTTCTGGAGATAACGTCTCTCTGCTGCTCCGGTGTCAGGGAGATGAACTTAACTGCATAACCCGATACACGG
>CADBRW010000298.1 GCA_902797155.1 uncultured Lachnospiraceae bacterium | reverse complement strand
TTGAAAATGTGATGACACATAAGATCTCAAATCTGATCGCTGAGCTTTCGGCATATCAGAAGCTGGACGGTGTGGCTGATCCTGTAGCGTGGATGGATGGACTGCGTGATTTTTACTATGTCGATGCCCTCTATTTCCAGCCGTACGATTACAGAGATAACACTCCGTATCATATGGAATCGGTGGTTGGTTTTGATGTTTATCCCACGGATCCGGTACTCTATTCCGATGTTCTGACGTATAATGGAAAAGTGGCAGAGAAGAAGGATCCGAAGGGACGGTTCGGAACCGGTTATTTCAAGCTGGACGGAAAGAAAACGGACTGGATCCTCCGTAACGTATTTAATTGCTCCGATCAGGCAGTAAGTAAAATGAAACTGATCGACAGCGGAACGGAACTGTCGGCTTATTATCAGGATGGGGCATATTATACGTATCCGTATGATCTGTGCGGCAATAATTCCATAGATATCGTGATCACGGATGTCCGTAAGGTGAACGGTCTTTATGTGATCCAATATGAGATCCAGAATTATTCGGTTCAGGGTGATTATCGTGGGAAGGACGTTGTCTATGCCGTGATGGAACAGAAGAAGATCGGGAAGACACAGTACTGGTCATTGTACATTTCCAGTCTGACGGATCCCGGAGATGATGTGGTTAAGAGTATTGTGAAAAAGAAAACAGAGAAGCTTCCGTAACCTGTAAAAAGGGGACGGTGGCGAAAAGAATGGGGACGGTTCCGGATTATCCGGAACCGTCCCCGCTTTTTACAGGGTTATGACAGTTTTTCGATGGCGGCTCTGATACGGGCGATGGATTCGTCCTTACCAAGCAGGCTGAGAAGCTCGGTGGCTCCGCCCGGGGTGGCTGCCTTGCCGGAGAGGGCGGTACGGATTGGCCACATTACGAAGCCGGTCTTGTACTCCTTGGCAGCGGCAAACTCCTGGAGCCTGGCGAAGAGTGCATCGTTGGAGAAATCCTCGGCAGCTTCCAGGACCGGAAGTACTTCCGTGAGGAGCGTGAGGGAATTCTCCGCATTTGTCTTCATCTTCTTGTGAGTATAGAGTGCGTTGTCGTATTCCGGAACTGCATCGATGAAATCCACCTGTGCAGCGATGTCCGGAAAGACTTCGATCCTGGACTGGACCATGGCTGCCACCTTCTTCAGGTCAACCGGACTCTTTACACATTCCTGCAGGTACGGAAGGGCCATCTCGTAGAACTTCTCCGGATCCATGGCCTTCATATATTCACCGTTCATCCATTTCAGCTTGGTGATATCCAAAACGGCAGGGGATTTGGACATGTTGTGGTAATTAAATGCAGCAACGAGCTCCGGCAATGAGAAGATCTCCTGGTTGTCCTCCGGACACCAGCCGAGAAGTGCCACATAGTTGACTACGGCTTCGGTGAGGAAGCCCTGCTCCAACAAATCCTCGAAGGAGGAATGGCCGCTGCGCTTGGACAGCTTGGCGTGGGTCTCGTCAGTGATCAGCGGGCAGTGTATATATACCGGAACCTCCCAGCCGAAGGCCTCATACAGCCGATTGTACTTGGGTGCGCTGGACAGATACTCATTTCCGCGGACCACGTGGGTGATGCCCATCAGATGGTCGTCTACAACATTTGCAAAATTGTAGGTGGGGAAACCGTCGGATTTGATGAGAATCATATCATCCAGCTCTTCGTTTGGAACGGTGATGGCACCGTAAAGCTCGTCATCAAAGGTGGTGGTTCCCTCGGTGGGATTGTTCTGGCGGATGACAAAGGGGACGCCCGCATCCAGCTTTGCCTGGATCTCTTCCTGGGAAAGGTGCAGACAGTGCTTGTCATAATGGAAGACCTTCTTGCCCTCGATCTCTGTCTCCAGAGACTTCAGACGCTCCTCATCACAGAAGCAGTAGTATGCCTCACCGCGCTCGATCAGCTTCTTTGCGTATTCCATGTAAATGCCGGAGGCCATACGCTCTGACTGTACATAGGGGCCTACGCCGCCGTCCTTGTCCGGTCCCTCGTCCCAGAGGAGCCCGGTCTTCACAAGAGTACGGTTTATGATATCAACAGCACCCTCCATTTCCCGCTCCTGATCGGTGTCCTCGATCCGGAGAATGAAATCGCCGCCCTCATGCTTTGCGATCAGGTAGGCGTAAAGTGCGGTCCTCAAATTTCCTACATGCATCCGGCCCGT
>CADBRW010000297.1 GCA_902797155.1 uncultured Lachnospiraceae bacterium | reverse complement strand
TCGCCGTCAATGGGGATCTCCGGATTGCGGAGCTTGGTCTTCTTTGCGGCGTTGCGCATCTTGTCCACATCCTCGCCGGATCCGCTTCCCATGGTGGAATAGCTGAGGAAGGCAACCTGGGGATCGATGCCGAAGATCTGTGCACATTTGATGGTCTCCTCGGCGATCTCAACCAGCTGGTCCTCGTTGGGCTTGATATTGATGGAGCAGTCGCCCATGGCCAGAACCTCGTTCTTGCCGGTGGCACCCGGACGTACCAGGATGAAGCAGGAGGATACGATCTTGTTCCCCGGCTTGGTCTTGATCAGCTGCAGGGCCGGACGTACCGTGTCAGCGGTGGAGTAGGTGGCACCGCCCAGAAGACAGTCTGCATAGCCCAGCTTCACCAGCATGGTCCCGAAGTAATTGCCCTGCTTCAGCAGCTTGCAGGCCTGTTCTTCGGTTGCGCCCTTTTCACGGCGGAGCTCCAGGAACTGCTCAACCATTTTATCAAAATCTTCGAAGTTCTCCGGATCGATGATATTTGCCCCGCGGATGTTGAAGCCGCTTTCCTCGGCACTCTCATAGATCTCGTCCGGATTGCCGATGAGGATCGGTGTCAGGAAGCTGCTGGCCAGAAGCCGGGAGGATGCCTCGAGGATCCGGGCGTCCGCACCTTCCGTGAAGACGATCTTCTTCGGGGATCTTTTCAACTTGTCGATCAGTATTTTGAACATATTCATAAGCTTACCATCTCCTTATTTTGTAATACCCAACACATATCACAATTATACTACTCGCGTGGGGGAGGCGCAACCGTTTTTACATGGGAGAGGGGGCTTCGAACCCCATGATTTATGCTTGAAAAAGATTCGACAAAACATGGCGAAACGTATATAATAAACTATGTATGTTCAAAAGCAGGTGCCGCATTCCGGATGGGCACAGCAGGCAAAGAATCCTCAGGAAATGGAGCGCATGATGGAACAACCAACAGCTATAGAAGCGGCGGAGCTCTACCGCAGCGTAAAGGATGCTCGGGAGAAGCTGTCGGCACTGACCGGTGCGGAACAGGTGCTGCTTACCCGCATCCGCACGGCATATAAGAATCAGCAGCAGCTGGCCATGCTCCACATCCTGGAGACCACCTCGGTGGAGGAGCTGAACAGCGGCGGTCAGGGAATCCCCGTGACTACCCTGAAGAAGGCAGGGTACGAGAATGTACGGCAGCTGGCGGAAATGTCCGTGAAACAGCTGGACGATCTGGCGGGTATCGGTGACAGCACTCTGGATAAGATCATTCTCAGGGTGCAGGAGATCGCAAGGAATGCCCGGGAGGTAGCGCGGGTCCGGGTGGAAGAGCGGACCCCGGATACGGAAGCACTGGTACGGAACGTTATGATCCTGCAGGAGACGGAGGAGCTGATGCGTCAGGCGGTGGCTCTCGCCACCACGGTACCTCAGGGCTTTGAAACACTGCTGTCCCTGATGGAACCGCTGACATCGCCCATGAGCTGGCGTTCACTGCTGCATATGCATAAGCAGAAGAGTCTGGATGCCTGGAAGATCCTGCAGGCCTGGAAGAACTCCGGAGCACCGGAGGAGATCCGAAGGATCTACGGGGACTTCGCAGAGCGGGAAAAGGCTCTTTCGGCCGATGTCTGCTGGGAGAGATTCCTGCAGAACACAGCGCCGGTCTATGCCATGCTGGAGAAGCTGGTGGGTGCCTCCGGTCCTGTAAGTCAGGGACTTCCCGAGGAGATCGTGAAGGAGATTCAGGAATTCCCGCTGGATACCTCTCTTATGGTAGCAACTCTCCGTAACTATCAGGAGTTCGGTACCAAGTATGTACTTCATCAGAAGCGGACCCTGCTGGGGGATGAAATGGGTCTCGGTAAGACCATGCAGGCCCTGGCGGCCATGGCACATCTGAAGACGGAAGGACGGACACATTTTCTTGTGGTATGTCCTGTCAGTGTACTGGTGAACTGGATCCGTGAGATCGAGAAGCATACGAAGCTTTCGGCTTCCGAGATCTACGGAAACGACCGGGAAGAAGAGTTCCGTAGCTGGATCCAAAACGGCGGTGTGGCGGTGACAACCTTCGAAACCGTAACGAAGCTGGC
>CADBRW010000296.1 GCA_902797155.1 uncultured Lachnospiraceae bacterium | reverse complement strand
TAGGGTTCTGTCACATCTACATCCTCTCCGTCCAGCGCCAGAAGGTCGGCATATCCGTAACCGGTATCGTTGCTGAAGATCCGCCACAGGGTCTTCTTGCCGGGATTGGTGATCTTCTCAACATTTTCGGAGACCTTGATCTTCGGGATGAACTCATCTCCCTCTTTAACAGCCACCAGCTTATATACACCGCCGAATACCGGATCGGACTTGGAGGTGATCATACGCTCGCCCACGCCATAGGAATTGATCTTCGCGCCCTGCTTGTTCAGAGAGTCGATCAGGTACTCATCCACGCTGTTGGATACAACGATGGAGCAATCCTGCAGCCCTTCCGCATCCAGGATCTTGCGGATCTTCTTGGAGAAATATGCCAGGTCGCCGCTGTCGATACGAATACCCTGCAGACGCTTGCCCATGGGTTCAAGAACCTCATGTGCCACACGAATGGCATTCGGAAGACCGCTCTTTAAAATGTCATACGTATCGATAAGAAGCACGCATGCATCGGGATAAACCTCCGCATATGCCTTAAAAGCATCATATTCTGACGGGAAGAACTCGATCCAGCTGTGAGCCATAGTTCCTACTGCCTTGATACCGAACTGCTGGTCTGCCAGCACGGTAGCCGTGGTATTTACGCCACCGATAAAGCAGGCTCTGGTTCCCCAGACCGCAGCATCCGGTCCCTGGGCACGGCGTGCACCGAACTCCATAACCACTGCATTTCCGGCACCGGCCGCCCGGGCGATACGGTTCGCCTTGGTAGCGATCAGCGACTGGAAGTTGATGCAGATCAGAAGCATGGTCTCCAGCAGCTGTGCCTCAATGATAGGTGCTGTTACAGTCACGATGGGTGTATTCGGATAGACGATGGTTCCCTCCGGAACCGCCTCGATGGTCCCCGTAAACTTGAAGTTTGCAAGATAATCAAGGAATCCGTCATCAAACATATTCCGTCCACGGAGATATGCGATATCATCCTCCGTAAAATGCAGCCCCTTCACATAATCGATCAGCATGCCGAGTCCGGCACTTACGACGAAACCGCCGCCGTCCGGATTCTTGCGGTAGAACATATCGAACACCGCAACCTTGTCCTTGTTTCCCGTTACGAAATAACCGTTTGCCATGGTCAGCTCGTAGTAATCCATCAGCATCGTAAGATTTCTCATACCAATTCTCCTTTTCCCCGATCATTCTCCATGATCTGTCATTTATTACACGCACATTTACGCGTTAACCCTGATTCTTCCGGTTCTCCCGCATTCTCATTCTGGAATCCAGGATCTTCTTACGGATCCTGAGATTCTTCGGTGTGATCTCCAGGATCTCGTCGTTGTCCAGGAAGTCCAGAGACTGCTCCAGTGACAGAAGCTTCGGCGGTACCAGCTTCAGTGCTTCGTCCGAACCGGAGGAACGGGTATTTGTCAGATGCTTGGTCTTGCAGACATTTACCTCGATATCCTCGGAACGTCCGGTCTCACCGACAACCATGCCGGCATACACTTCCACGCCGGGCCCGATGAACAGGGTGCCGCGCTCCTGTGCATTAAAGAGTCCGTAGGTGATGGATGTACCGGCCTCAAATGCGATCAGAGATCCGTTCGCCCGGTAATTCATATCACCCTTATAATCATCATATCCGTCGAAAATAGTATTGATCACGCCATTTCCCTTGGTTGCGGTCATGAAAGGTCCGCGGAATCCGATGAGTCCTCTGGATGGGATCCGGAACTCCAGGCGGGTGGTTCCGCTCTCGGAGGAAGACATGCCGGACAGCTCGCCCTTCCGCACGCTCATCATGTTGATGACGGTGCCGGAGAATTCATCCGGAACATCTACGATCGCGATCTCGTACGGCTCGCTCTTCTTTCCGCGCTCGTCGAATTTATAGATAACCTCCGCCTTGCTGACTGCGAATTCGTAGCCCTCACGACGCATATTTTCAATAAGTACAGACAAATGTAACTCGCCACGGCCGGACACCTTGAAGCAGTCCGTAGAATCCGTATCCTCAACCCGAAGGCTCACGTCCGTATTCAGCTCTCTGTACAGACGGTCACGGATGTGACGGGAGGTGATGAACTTACCCTCCTTACCTGCAAGAGGCGAATCATTTACCATGAACTGCATGGAAATGGTGGGCTCCGTGATCTTCTGGAACGGAATGGCATCCGGATGATCCGGCGAACAGATGGTGTCACCGATCTTCAGATCTGCGATACCGGAAACTGCCACGATGGAACCGATGGTTGCCTCGGACACATCGATACGTCCAAGTCCCTCATATTCATACAGCTTGCCGATCTTTACCTTCTCTAAGCGATCCTTGTCATGATGATTCACGATCAGGGCATCCTGGTTCAGACGGATGGTACCGTTGTCAATCTTACCGACACCGATACGACCCACATATTCATTATAATCGATGGTGCTGATCAGGATCTGAAGGCCAGCCTCCGGATCTCCCTCCGGAGCCGGAATATGATCCAGGATTGTTTCAAAAAGAGGTTTCATGTCCGTTCCCGGTTCATCCGGTGACAGGGAAGCAATTCCTTCTCTGGCTGATGCATACACAAAGGGACAGTCCAGCTGCTCATCCGTTGCATCCAGATCCATCAGAAGCTCCAGTACCTCCTCTTCCACCTCGGCCGGACGCGCATCCGGACGATCGATCTTGTTCACGC
>CADBRW010000295.1 GCA_902797155.1 uncultured Lachnospiraceae bacterium | reverse complement strand
GGAGGAATTGAAGGGCAAGGAAAATGTGACGCTGGACGGTCAGAAGATCAATCTGTATGCCAATATCGGGAATACAAAGGATCTGGGGCTGGTTCTGAAGAATGATGCAGGCGGGATCGGACTGTTCCGGTCGGAATTCATTTATCTTGGTTCCTCGGATTATCCGACGGAGGATGAACAGTTTGCAATTTACAAGCAGGTGGCGGAGACACTGGCAGGTAAGAAGGTCATTATCCGTACATTGGATATCGGTGCAGATAAGCAGGCGGATTATTTCCAGCTTCCTGCAGAGGAGAATCCGGCCATGGGTCTTCGTGCCATCCGTATCTGCCTGACCCGTCCCGAGATCTTCAAGACCCAGCTCCGTGCGATCCTTCGGGCATCTGCGTTCGGAAAGATATCCATCATGTTCCCGATGATCATTTCCGTAGATGAAGTGAAGGAGATCCAGAGCATTTTAAGTGAGGTAAAGGCTGAGCTTGACAGTGAGGGCATCGCTTATGATAAGGAGATCGAAACAGGTATCATGATCGAGACTCCTGCGTCCGTCATTATGGCTGAGGAGCTGGCGAAGGAGGTTGACTTCTTCAGTGTGGGAACCAACGATCTGACCCAGTATACACTGGCCATCGACCGCCAGAACCAGTCGCTGGACAAGTTCTATGACTCCCACCATCCGGCGATCCTGAAGATGCTGAAGATGGTAGCAGACGCTGCGCATAAATACGGTAAGTGGGCAGGCATCTGCGGTGAGCTTGGTGCGGATCTCTCGCTCACAAAGGAATTCCTGGCTATGGGCTATGACGAGCTGTCCGTATCTCCGGGAAGGATACTTCCCATCAGAAAGATCGTACGTGAGACGGATGTGTCGGCATATAAAGCAGGTAAGTAGGAATCTATGATTCGGTCATATCCGGAGGGTATCCGGGTATGACCGATATGACGGAAAGGATATTACGGATGACGGACATGATGGAAACCATGAATACGGCAGACTGGATGACGAAGAAACGTTGGGAGAAGGCCTTCCGGGAAAGGATCACTCCGAAGTACGACGAGTTGAAATGGCTGTACGCGGAGCTGTACGGAAATGATATGCAGGCCTTCCGGTATTTCTGTGAGATGCTCTATAAGAGCTATAAAGGCCGAAGTGCCGAGCTGAAGAAATGGGATCTGGGGCGTGAGGCCATGCCGGAGTGGTTCTCCGGAAATGAAATGCTGGGCATGCTCATGTATACAAATGCCTTTGCCGGTACGCTGAAGGGGGTTCAGTCCCATCTGGACTATATTGAGGAATGCGGCGTGAACTACCTGCATCTGATGCCACTGCTCTCCAGCCCGAAGGGACGTTCGGACGGAGGATATGCAGTGTCGGATTTTCGGTCGGTGGAGCCGGCACTGGGAACCATGAAGGACCTGGCCGGATTGGCGGAGGGATGTCACGAGAGAGGAATCTCCGTGTGTCTGGACTTCGTCATGAATCATACCAGTGAGGATCATGAGTGGGCGCGTCGGGCCAGGGCCGGGGAGAAGGAATTTCAGGACAGATATTTCTTCTATGATAACTGGGACATCCCGAATGAATATGAAAAGACCGTGCCGCAGGTGTTTCCGACGACAGCGCCCGGGAATTTCACCTGGTGCGATGAAGCGGGAAAGGTGGTCATGACCTCCTTCTATCCGTATCAGTGGGATCTGAATTATCGGAATCCCACGGTGTTCAATGACATGACGGAGAATATGCTCTATCTCTGTAATCAGGGCGTGGACATCATCCGGCTGGATGCGGTTCCTTACATATGGAAGACCCTTGGGACCAACTGTAGAAATCTGCCTGAGGTGCACAGCCTGGTACGGATCATGCGGATCGCAGCCGAGGTGGTCTGCCCGGGCACACTGCTTCTTGGAGAGGTGGTGATGGAACCGTCAAAGGTGGTTCCGTATTTCGGCACGGTTGAGAAGCCGGAATGTCATATGCTTTATAATGTTACCACCATGGCCAGCACCTGGCATACGGTGGCGACGAAGGATGTCCGGTTGCTGAAGCACCAGCTGGGGACGGTATTTGCCCTTCCGAAGCAGTACGTATTCCTTAATTATCTTCGATGCCATGATGATATCGGCTGGGGGCTGGATTATGAATATCTGAAGCAGTTCGATATCGATGAGGTGGCTCATAAGAAGTATCTGAACGATTACCTCAAGGGAGCCTGGTATGGAAGTGATGCCAGGGGAGAGCTGTACAATGACGATCCAAGGCTTGGGGATGCGCGTCTCTGCGGAACCACGGCATCCCTTTGCGGAATCGAGGCCGCGGAATATGAACAGCGGGTGGATAAACTGGAAAGGTCGATCCGACTGGATCTGATGCTTCACGCATTTCTTCTGACACAGAGTGGGATTCCGGTGCTGTACAGCGGGGATGAGATCGGTCAGCTGAACGATTATACCTACCATGATGATCCGGAGAAGGCGGAGGACAGCAGATACCTGCACCGCGGAGATATGGATTGGGAATCCGTGGCAAGGAGGAAGAAGAAGGGCACCAGAGAGCAGAAGATATTCAAGGGGATCCGCAGGCTGACGGAACTTCGGGCGAAGCACAGGGTGTTTGAAAATGCGGCGGATACATGGATCATAGAGACCTGGAATGACCATGTGCTGGGCATCGGTAGGTATTACCGGGGCGAGAAGATGATCGCACTCTTTAATTTCAGCGATCAGGATGAAACCGCCTGGGTAAATGAGGATGGAGAATACAAGGATATGATAACCGGTCAACGTCGTCCGGCAAGAGCGGTGGATATTCCTGCTCACGATTTTGTCTGGCTGCTCACGAAATTGTAAGAAAGAAAAGGGGAGAGGAAAATGACGATCAAAGAGGTAGCAGAGTTTGCGGGGGTTTCGACAGCTGCGGTCAGCAGATACTTCAATGGTGGTTCCCTGAGCGAGGAAAAGAGAAAGAGAATAAAGGAGGTAGTCGAGAAGACCGATTATACGCCGAACGCATTGGCACAGACCATGCGTACCGGTAGAAGCGGGCAGATCGGCGTGATCATACCGAGGATCCAGTCTCATTCCATGTCCCGGGTTCTGGCAGGTCTGATGGAGAAGCTGGAGGAGCGGGGATATAATACCATCCTTGGCTGTACCTTCGGAAAGAGGGAGAAGGAGGTTCAGTTCATCAATGCCATGCAGCGTGGCAGATTGGACGGGATCGTTCTGATGGGAACTTCCATGACACCGATACTGAGGGAGACCATCGCGGACTGTACTGTTCCGCTGGTGGTGACCGGGCAGAATTTCAAGAAGGTTCCCTGCGTTTACCATGACGATGAAACCGCCATGTATGATATGGCGAAGCGGGTGCTGGCGAAGCGGAAAAACGTTGTCTTTATCGGCGTGGATGAGTCGGATCCGGCTACTGGAAAGGCTCGGAAGAAGGGTGTTCAGAAGGCTTTTCGTGAGGCGGGCATTGAGCCGGAGAATATGCCCTATATCATTTCCGACTATGCCATAGAGGGTGGCTATCTCGCAGGGAAGGAACTTTTGGAGAAATATCCGAAGGCGGATGGTGTGATCTGCGCCTCGGACCATATTGCTCATGGTGTGGCACGGGCACTGAAGGATGCCGGGAAGAGGATCCCGAAGGACATTGGGATCACCGGTGTGGGAGACAGCTGGGCGGACCTTATCACGGATCCGACCCTGACCACCGTGGAACTCTTCTATGAGGAATGTGGAATTGTGGCGGGCACGCTGCTTCTCCGCCTGATCGACGAACCGGATGTGACCCATGCCATTGACAGGATCAAGCTCGGATATTCCATAGTGGAAAGGGGGTCGATCTGATACATGAAACTGATTTTTATTGATATCGACGGAACACTCACCGTTCCCGGTGAAAATGTTCCTCCGGACAGCGCTCTTAGGGCGATCCGGGCGGCCCAGGCTAAGGGGAACAAAGTGTTCCTTTGTACCGGACGGAATCCGGACATGCTGAGCCCACTGCTGAAGTATGATTTTGACGGATACGTCGGTTGCGGAGGCGGTTATGTGGTGGCCGGGGACGAAGTCCTTTTTGACTGCCCTATGACGGATGAGCAGCGGGAGATCGCGTTACGTACATTGCACGACAGCGGAGTGTTCTGCACCGTGGAGGCTAAGGACGGCTCATGGGGTGATGAGAATCTGGGAGATTTCCTCTCCGGACAGGGGGAGGGAAACAGCGAGATCGAGCGCTGGAGAAAGGCGCTTGCCGGAAATCTGGGGATCCGTCCCATGGGAGAATACGACAACCGTCCCATTTACAAGGTCGTTGTCATGTGTACCTCCATGGACCAGCTGGATGCCTGCAAGGCGGAGCTGGAAAAGGATTTCAGCTTTGTGATCCAGGAGGTAAAGGCCTACAGCTGTCTCAACGGAGAGCTTGTGAACCGGAAGTTCGACAAGGGCCTGGGTGTCAGGCTCATTGCGGAGCATTATGGAGTTCCGATCAGCGACACCTATGGTTTCGGTGACAGCATGAATGACCTTGAAATGATCGAAACCGTGGGAACCAGCGTCTGTATGGAGAACGGCGCAGATGCGCTGAAGGCGGTTTCGGATGTAATCTGTCCCAGAGTGGAAGAGGACGGATTGGCGAAGGCATTCTCGGATCTGGGGCTTGATTGATAAAAAAGTTGAGAAAACTGTTGCAGAATGACATTTATAAGTATATAATGAAAGTCGAGTGAAAACGATTACAATATTTTTTCAAAGATGAAAGGAAGGGAGGACACCATATGGCACTGGATTACAGGAAGTGCGCGGAAGAGATCGTTGCCAATATAGGTGGTCGTGAAAACGTAGCTCAGGCGGCGCACTGTGCAACCAGACTGCGTCTTGTGATCAAGGACAATAATAAGATCAACAAGTCTGTGCTGGAGAATGTTGATGGTGTAAAGGGTATGTTCGAGAACAACGGACAGCTCCAGCTCATCATCGGAACGGGAACTGTAAATAAGGTTTATGATGAGTTCCTTGCAGTTACCGGAATGTCCGCAGCAACAAAGGATGATGTCAAGGCGGCGGCAGCTGCTCAGCAGCCCGCGTGGAAGAGGGCGCTGAAGTCTATCGGAGACGTTTTCGTTCCGATCCTTCCGGCTATCGTAGCATCCGGTCTTCTGATGGGTGTTGTCGAGGCCCTCGGTAAGGTTTGGCCGTCCTTCGCGGAAACCGACTGGTATGGTTTCCTGGATATGGTGGCAAATACCGCATTTGCGTTCCTGCCGGTGATCGTGGCGGTGAGTGCTGCAAGAGTCTTCGGAGGAAATGTATATCTTGCGGCTGTTATCGGTCTTATGATGGTACACACCAGCCTGCTTAACGGTTGGAACGTAGGTAGTGAGGAAGCGATCAACAGCTTCTTCGGAATCACGTCAGGGAAGATCCCGACATGGAATCTATTCGGTAATCTACAGATTGGAAGTTATACGGTGGGATCCATAGCCCGGCATGGCTACCAAGGCCATGTCATACCGGTCATCATAGCCATATGGGTTATGTCAAAGCTGGAGAAATGGCTGCATAAGCACGTGCCGGAAATGATCGACCTCTTCGTTGTACCGATCACCACCGTATTCGTAACGGCACTC
>CADBRW010000294.1 GCA_902797155.1 uncultured Lachnospiraceae bacterium | reverse complement strand
ATGGGATTTACGGATGTAATGACAAGTATGGGGACCTCCGCAATGGAGAACCTGGGAAATATAGAAAAGGCCGTGATCGAGGTCGTCGACCTCAGGAATCGCGATGTCTCTTTGCTGAGTGCAGTCCCGGTCATCGGATCGAATAAGATCGGCGGGTTTGGTTCGGTTGTGGATGCAGGCTCTCTCATCAATAAGGGAATCCTGAACGATTATGTGGGCAGCATGCTGGGACTTAACAACAGCAAGCTGGAGCTCAATGATTCGTATCTGAAGAACCTTGCGTCCAGTAAAAGGACCTTTACGGTACAGTTTAATCCGTCGAGCCTTCGGTTCACCGGACATTCCGGCGGTCTGGTTTCAAAGCTGGATTATGATGCCGAATCGGATGAAGCAACCCACGCTCCTGTAGATACGACCATAATCATGTCGGTGGATCTGCTCTTTGATTCCATGGATAAACAGGATGCATTCATGAGTGACAAGGCGAGCTCGTCCACAACCGAAATGGCGAAGGGGATCGCCGGTGCTGCACTTTCCATGACAGGTAAAAAGGAGACCACGATACAGAAGAAGGTGGAAGGCTTTATCGGAGCCATTCGAAATGAGAAAACACGGCTCATGACCTTCCATTGGGGCGAGATGAGCTATTCCGGAGTCCTTCGAAATGTGGGTGTGGAGTATACCATGTTCAACGTTACAGGGGAGCCGGTCAGAGCCATCGTGTCGCTTAGCATCATGTGCGTGGATGCGGAAAGCTGGCCGAATTCAGTGGCGGTATGGCAGGAGCAGTATAAGAGCGCATTTGTAAACGGAAATGAAAGTTTTGTAAAAACATCACAGAAGGTAGGGAACCTTCTGAATCTTTGATAAAGTATGGCGGAATATGAATTCAAAAAACTGAAACAGACCTACGAAAGCTTCCGGGAACCCAAGGCAGTGGTATACATCGACGGAAAGGAACTGGACAGTGAACAGACCATAGCCGTCACGGATGTGGAGGTGGAGCTTACTGCAGGATATGAGGCCTCCATTGCAACCATCACGCTGGCCGGAGCCTATGATTCCGAGAGTAAGACCTTCGAGATCAACAAGACGAAGCAGTTCATGTATCTGGGTTCAACGGTGGTGGTCTATCTGGGCTATGCAACGGCTGTCCGGGAGGTATTCAGGGGCTTTATAGCCAAGGTACATTTCATCGTTCCGGAATCCGGCAGCGGGGAGCTTCCAAATGTGGAGCTGACCTGTATGGATGTAAAAGGCCTGATGATGGCCAACCGTCATTCCAAGAAGCTGAAGGCCCACTATTTCAGCGATGCAGTGAAGGAGATCATTGATTCCTACTCCATTTTTCAGGAGAGGGATTCCAGCGGATCCCTGTTCATGGAGACGAATATCAGCTCCACGCCCGATAAACCGCCGGGACAGCAGGCCGGGGACAACCAGACCAGTGACCGGAGAGTGGAAATGGTGGAGGAGAGTGACTACGACTTCATGGTAAAGGCTGCCAAGCGGTACAACTTCGATTTCTTCTGCGTCGGCAAGACCCTTTATTTTATCGAAGCGAAGAAGAATCAGACACCGCTCATCGTCCTGAAGCCAAATTCGGGTCTGATGAATATCGATGTGGGTTATGACATGACCGGTCTGGTGAAGCAGGTCGTAGTACGGAATATCGATATGTCACAGGGCAAATACATCGGTGACAAGAAGAAGAGCAGCAACAAGATCTCCATGGGGAACAAGGCAAAGCAGCTGATCAATAATCAGTCCATGGTCTACATCGATCCAACGACGGAAAGCAAGGAGGAAGCCGGTTACCGTGCATCCTATCTGATGGAGACCATCGATTACCGTCTGGGCAGCGTTGTAGGAGAATTTGTGGGAATTCCGGAGCTGGTGCCGGGCCGTTTCGTTACACTGGAAAGCTTCGGTACTCCGCTGAACAACGATTTCTATCTGATGAATGTAAGACATCTGTACGGGGACGGAAGATTCAGGACCATCATAGAAGGCTGTGCAAATAAGATCGGAAGCTGATAGAGCGATAGGGGAAAAAGAATGGCTATCTTTGACATCATAGATGATGTATCGAAAAAAAGAATAGAGAAGACAGATACCGGCGATTCCCGGATCATGGGACTTATGCTGGGCAAGGTTGTGAAGAACTATGATGAGAATATGCCGGGGCGTGTCTCGGTGATCCTGCTCTCCAGGGAACAGGGAGAGGGAGACGGTGACGAGGCGGACAGCACCAGGCTTCTCTGGGCCAGGGTCGTAATGCCGTCCTCCGGCGGCTCCTGGGGACATTACTTCATTCCCGAGGTGGGCGATCTGGTACTGGTTGCCTTCGAGGAGGGAAATATCGAGCGGGCCTATGTGATGGGCTGTATTCCGAAGACCAATGACAAGATCCTGACCGGCTCCAGGGACGAGAAGAACAAGTTCAAGAAGATCGTGACAAAGAACGGCAGCTCCATCATTTTCGAGGATATCTCCAATGATGACGGAGAGGGCGGCGGAGGCGGCGAGGAGGCCGGTTCCAGTGATGTGATCACGATACGGACGGCATTGGAATCTCACAGGATCGTTCTCAACAATGAGAAGAAGATGATCGAGCTGTCCGACAAGGAAGCCAAGAACTATATCAAGCTGAATACGGATGAAGAAAAAGGGCATATTGAGATCAGGGCAGAAAAGAAGCTGACCGTTAAGGTGGGCGACAATATCACTCTGACCATGAACGGCGACACGGGAGCCGTGACGCTGAAGGCCCAGAAGGTGAATATCGAGGCGGATGATTCCGTGGGAATCGAGAGCCAGAGCAGAGCGAACTTCAAGGGTTCAAATGTGACACTGGAGGCCGGTGGAAGCATGAAGGTGTCCAGCGGCGGATTGGTGGAGATCTCCGGTACGCCCATCAAGTTAGGTTGATCGTAAGAGGAAACGGTATGGCAGACAACAGATTTTTGGGAAAAGGTGCAAAATTTCCGCTGCAGGTAGATCCTGCAACCGGGCGGATCATGACTGTATCCGGAAACCGGGCAGTGAAGGAGTCCATCTATCTGATCCTGATGACGCAGGTGACGGAGAGACTCGTACGACCGGGCTTCGGCAGCGATATCATGAGCTACGCCTTCATGGATACCAGTACCACCATGATGTCCATCCTACGGCGTGACATGACCCAGACCATCCTGCAGCAGGAACCCCGTGTCTCGGATGTGGAGATACGTACCGAGTTCCGGTCGGACCGGGGCGCGGTGATCATATATATCAATTACCTGGTGTCGGCAACGAATACCAGAGACAACCTGGTCTTCCCCTTCTACATCGACAGGGGAGGAAATGTGGAAGAACAGACAGAGCTCGAACCCCTGGAACGCAGGTACCAGGATGAGGATACGATGGAGGATGACGAAGCTTGGAGTTAGATAACCGCACAGCAAAGGATATTGAAAACAGAATACGTGAGCTAGCCCGCGGATATGTGCCGGAATGGCACTTCGACCCGGAGCATGCGGATATCGGTTCGGCTATCGCCAGGATCTTCGCTCTGTCCATGAAAGAGAACATCGATCTGGAGAACCGCATGATGGACCGTTATCATGCGGAGTTCGTAAATATGCTGGATCTTTCTCTGAAGGCTGCCAAGCCGGCAGGAAGTATGGTTCAGTTTACCCTGATCGAGGATACGATCCCGGGAACACAGATCCGAAAGGGCACCAGACTGGTGGCAGATACGGATAAGACCGAAAGCGGACAGGTGATCTTCGAAACCGACAGGGATATCTATGTAACGAATTCCCGTATCACGGATGCTTTTATGACGGATCGTGAGGATTCCAGTTTTGTGCCTCTGCTGGGAGATTTTACACCGGTTTCCCTCCTGGAGGGAGAGGTGGACCTGACCCGGGAAAGAGGAGTTCCGAAGGAAGAGGAGAACCCTGAAGCCACAGGCTCGAAACCCCGGTATTCCCAGAATACAGGGAAGATGAGACCCTTCGTGCTCTTCTCGGAGGAGGGAAATATCTCGAGGAGCGCATTGGTGCTCTATCACGAATCCCTTTTTGATATCGAAGATGAGCCCATCTACATCCGGCTGACCGGAAGCGAAGACATCATAGAGAAGCTGAAGAACCGGACCTATATACTCAGATATTATTCGGTCTCCGGTTTCCGGGAATTCGACAGTGTGGAGTTTCAGGCAGACGGCGTGACCGTGGTGGTGAAGAAGCACGAAGCATGCTGTCATCTCCTGGTAGGAGGAAGAAGCTATGCAGTCGTGACACTGGAAGCAGTGGGAGTCGTAAGAGAGGCAGAAGAGCTGAAGAGTATCGGTCTGTCATCCTCAGGCAAGGAGAGAGCCGCGGATTTCGTAACGGACGGAACCAGCGATCTGGATGTGGAGACATTTGCACCCTTCTCCGATACGCTGTCCCTGTACAATGACTGCTATATCGGCCATGACCTGTATTTCTCAAAGGGCGGTTCCAGGGTGACCATGCATTTTAGGGTGGGTCACAGGGAAAGGAGTCTCTTCCTGTCGAAGCAGGAGGAAGCCGCGGAGCTGAAGGTGATCAAAAGGAAGCCGAAGCTGTTACCCTCCGATATACCTGCAGAGGTGTATGCCGATGAGATCTGCATGGACTATTTTAACGGATTGGGATGGAAGAAGCTTCCCGTGGAAACGGATGTGACCGGACTTCTCGGCGGGGCCGGGACGGGCAGCATCCAGGTGAGCTTCATCTGTCCGACGGACTGGGCCAGGATCCAGGCGGGAGCTTACTTTGGCAGAGCCGTTCGTCTCCGTCTTATGAAATCGGATAACTGTTTCCTCAGACCGGGAATTCATCATTATCCTGTGATCGAGCATTTCCGGGCGGAGTTCACCTATGAAGGACATTTTGTGGATCCCGACAGACTATACAGAATATCGGGAACCGAGAAGAAGGAGATCACCGAGTACACGAAGACCGGAAAGAGGTTCACGGCCATGTCCGGAGGAGCCTATACGGACGATGCGCTGTATCTCGGATTTAACAACCGCATGGAGAGCGGTCCCATCAACCTGTATTTCGAGCTGGAGGACCAGCTGAACATGAATCCCATGAAGTGCAGGTATGAGTACAGCTCCACGGAGGGCTTCAGACCGCTGAAGATCGTTGATAACACTAAGGATTTCTCCAGATCAGGTGCCGTTGTCTTTATGCCGCCTGCGGATATGAATCCCCTTCTGCTGGAGGGAAAGAAGAGGTACTGGATCCGAATCCGGAGGAGCAAGGTACAGGATGAGAAGGAGAGCAGGATTTTCCTGCCCCGCATCCGGAAGGTGCTGACAAATGTTGTCTATGTCACCAATACCGTGACGGAGAAGGAAAGAGACTTCTATCTGAATGACAATACACCGAACCAGCATTTCGCACTGGGACAGCAGAATATCCTGGATGCCGAGGTCTGGGTGAATGAGAAACGCTCGATCCTGAAGGAAGAGATCGATCAGCTGCAGGTGGAACGTCCGGAGGATATCCGGGTGGAAACGGATATGCTGGGCACTGTCTCAGCCGTATACGTCAGATGGACGGAAACCTCGGGATTTGACGTGACTGAGGATCCGAGATGCTATATGATCGACCGGCTGAACGGAGAACTGATCTTCTCCGACGGCGTGAAGGCGAAGATGCCGAGAGTGCTGGATGATGTGGCCTTTAAGGTACGGGTCCGCACCTGTGACGGTGCTGCCGGAAATGTAGAGGCCGGTGCCATAAGTGAGACTGTGGGGACCGAGCTGTATATCGACAGGGTACATAACCCGGTGCGTGCCTATGGCGGTACAAATCTGGAAACGGTTCCGGAGGCCTTCCACCGCGGGGCAAATCTTCTCAGCAGCCGTGGAAGACTGGTGTCCGATAAGGACTACATTTATACGATCCTCGATTATTCCGACAGCATCGATAAGGCTGCCTGTGTACCCGGGGAAACCGTGGACGGAAGGAAACGACCGCAGGATATCTCCTTCGTGCTTCTGATGAAGGACTATGACGAGGGTTCCTTCTCCTTCCATCGCATTTCAGGACCGTTGAAGCAGTACCTTCTGGAACGTTCGCCGGTGACCATCTCCGAGGAACATATCCACGTGGTGGAGCCGATCTTCGTGTCGGTTTCGGTTTCCGTGTGGGCTGGCGTCCGGGATGAGGAGGAAAGCTTTGAGACTCAGAACGGTATCGTGGAGATGCTGAAGGAATACTTCAATCCTGTGAGAAATGTAGTGGACGAGGGATGGCCCATCGGGATGGTTCCCAAGAAGAGCCAGATCCTGATGAAGCTGGGAACGCTGAAACAGCGGGCAGTGATAAGAAAGACCGTGATCACGGTCCACTATGTGGATAAGGACGGAGAGCACACATTGGATATCGATGACGTGAAGGTCAGCCCCTTCATGGTGGTGCGGTCCGGAGATCACAGGGTGCACATAGAATACGATTGAGAGGTTTTCTGATTGCTTAGACTGGAAGAAACAACAGGAAGAACATTTGAAGAAAGGATGGCAGACGCGATATCGGCCATCCCGCTTATCACGGATGAATGGACGAACTTCAATGCATCGGATCCGGGCATCACGATCCTTGAGAACCTGATCCTGTTTGAATCTCTTCAGGGATCCAGGATCACGATGGTCAGTGATGATGCGAGAAGAGCCCTTCTGAAAATGGTGGGCTTTGAGGCAAAAAAAGGAAAATGTGCCAGACTGCTTCTCACTGCCGACGGACTAAAAAAGAAGACCCATCTCTGCAACAACCAGAGATTCTATCTGGGAGATATGGTTTTTGAAACCAGGAAAGCCCAGGATGTGGGCGACGCCCATATGATCGCGGTCAAGTCCTTTTACAACGGGGAGTATCATGATCACAGCCACCTGCTGGACCGGGAGATGGTCCTGCCGGCGAAGGTGTTCGGTGATGAACCGAAGGTGGGAGATGCCATCTTCTTTATCAGTGATACACTTCCTGAGCCGGGGAATGAGACCTCCTTCTACGTCCGGATCAATTCCGGCTTCAAACGGAATCCGCTGAAGGACAGATCGAACAATATCTTCGCCTCCTTCAAATGGGAGTGCTACACGCAGGACGGATTTCAGGAGATCAAGGCCAAGGATTTCACCGGCGCCCTCCTGGAAAGCGGTGAGATCAAGCTGAAATTCCCGCAGGATATGAAGTATGCGGAATTCAGCCTGGATGGTGTCAGCGGCTACTGCATCAGGGCGACACTGCTCACTGCAAATTATGATATAAGACCCTGCCTGATGCAGGTGGATGCCTTCCTCTTTGAGGTATGGCAGAAGGATACCCGGGCACTGTCACTGACCTATCAGCGAACAGACCGTATCCGGGTTCAGAATCCCATGAAGGTGGAGGGCTACATCCTCTGCTTCGCAAGGGAGAACAAGGGTGAATCCTATCGCCGGTATGAGCTTTCGGTAACCGGCGGACAGCGAGGAAGATACTGTCTCTTTGAAAGAGATGAGAACAGGGAGTTCACCCTGATCTTCGACAGACACCTGTTCGGGTATGAGCCCGCTAAAGTGAAGGACGCGGTCAGGATCGCCATTTACAGTGAAGAGGTGATGCGGCAATATCATGTGGGCCGTGTCATCGGATATGACGATCAGGAGATCGAGCTTCCCTTCTCCCACATCGTTCCGGACAGCTTCATGCTCATCGCAAAAAGGACGGATGACCGGGGAGAGGAATTCTTCGACTTCGTAAGACCGGGAAAGAGAGAGGACAATTCTCTCACCTATCAGCTCCTGGAAAACGACGGAAGGATCGTGATCGAGGACGCAGGAGATTTTATAGGAGCTGAGCTCTATATCGGATCCCTGGCGGTCACGGAAGGACCGAAGGGAAATGTGAGGGCGGAGAATCTGTTCAGTGCCCACGGGATCAGTACGGAGCCCATTTTCTACAATCCGGGACCGGGTACGGGCGGAACCTTTCGGGAGACCCTGGAGGAGGTAAAGACCAGATTCCGTGAGGATGTGTACACACCCTACACCTGCATAACGGCCGAGGATTATGAGAAGGCGGCAGCAAGTGCTCCGGGACTCTGTATCAGGAAGATCCGGGCCGTTATGGACGAAATGGACAATCTCGTACATATCTCGGTGCTTCCGGGAACGGATGAGAAGTTCCCCCGTCTTTCCAAAGAGTATATCGATACCATAACGAATACTCTTTCGGAACGCAGACTCATTACCACCAGATTCCAGATCCGTCCCCCCGTATATGTGGGAGTATCCGTGAAGCTGACAGTCTATGTGAACCGCCAGTTCTCGGATAGCAGAGAGCAGATCGAGACACGGGTTCGGGAACTGCTGAATTATCTGGACGGAGATAAGAACTTCGGAGAACCCCTTACCTTTGATGAGGTACTGGCGGGGATCGAAAGCCTGGACTGTGTGGATTATGTTTATGATCTGTTCATGCAGCCGGAGAACCTGAAGCATGCCATGCTTCGGAACGGAAATATCTATCCCGTGGAGAACTGTCTCCTGTATCCGGGACAGATCATGCTGGAAACCATAATTACTTCGATAGCGGTGAAGTGATATGCCAAAATATACGATCAGAAAAAACCGAATAAAGGCCGGATATGTAACGGGGTTTACCTATGACGACGAGGCAAGACTTGAGCTTGACCAGAACGCCATGTACCACGGAGTCTTTCTCCGGGGGATCGACGGAGTAAAGCCGGATGCCGAGTGGGGACGACTTTCATTTGATGTGGAGTGTTCGGAGGACCGGACCTACAGTATCTACGTGCTCGCAATGAATGAAAAGACCCGCATGGTAGGCGGACTTATGGTTGATTTCGATGTTCTTATGACGAATCCGGAGATTCCGTTGAAGTCGAAGAAGACCATCCTGCTGGATCAGGGAGCCAGTCGTTATATCGGCAGGTCGGACATCCTGATGTATGATCAGAAGGGCCAGTATCTCTACATAGCGATCCTGGTGGCCGGTGAAGGAAGTCTGGCGATCTCACATCTTACCGTGGATTCTACGGGAGATAACTTCATGGCGACCTATCCCGAGGTATACAGAGAGAGGAACAGCTTCTTCCACCGTTATATATCCATTTTCTCCAGTATCTACAACGATTACGAGAAGGATATCAGCCGGCTTCCGGAGCTTCTGGATCCGGACCTGTGTCCGAAGGAGCTTCTGGTGCTGTTCGGCTCCTGGGTAGGCGTTGATCTTGAGGGCGCCTCTCTGGATGAGGAAATGATGCGGGCCTTTGTGCGGGAGGCATACAACCTGAACCGCATGAAGGGAACCAAGAAGGCCATAGAACGGGTGCTGGAGATCATACTCGGTCAGCCTGCGGTGGTGATCGAACATAACAGGCTCCGTTCCTGGATTAAGGAGGAGAAGATCGAGGCCCCGGATGGCTTCCAGACCCGGGGCGTCTATGATGTGACCATACTGGTTCCGGGAAAGCTCACGGAGGAATTGAGACACAGGATCGTTTTCATGTTGAATCAGTTCAAGCCGCTCAGGACCAAAATCAGCATCGTGCAGATGGATGAAACGCCTACGGCGGATTCCAGAACATACTTGGATATCAATACCAGACTTCCGGAGGAGCATGCAGCCGAGCTCGACAAGGGGCTGTCGCTTGACGGAACTGTGGTTTTGAAATAGAAAGGGGACATTATGCATTACGAAGAAATACAGTCAGAAGGAAAACTCCAGCTCAATGTGGAGGGCAAGATCGATGCCCTTACCAGTGATGAATTTCAGAACGTGGTTCTGAAGGCATTTACCAAGAGTAACACTGTGATCGTCAATCTGGAGAAGGTTCAGTACATGTCCAGTGCGGGACTTCGTGCTCTCATTCTCGGAGAGAAAACCGCCAAATCAAAGGGCGGACAGATGATCATCATCAATACACAGCCTCAGGTCCTGGATGTATTCAGGGTCGCGGGATTTGATTCCCTCCTGGATATCAGATAGATAAAGGAGAACCCTTAAGAAGGAGGTTGTGGGAGAAAATGTCCAGATTACAGAGGGTATTTCTGATCGGTGCCTGCATTTTATTTGCAGCCACCATATATAGCCTGTTCTTCCTGAAACCGGTTTTTATCATCATTTTCATGCTGCTGCACAGCATGTGTCTGTTCTCGTTCTGTTATATGTGTTATTCGGACCAGACAGACAAGGAGCTGTCGCTGAAGACCTACCATCAGGAGGTGGGCATGGAGATTGCCGAGAAGGAAAAAGAGATCGGCGAGATCACGGGACAGGTGAAGGAAAGAGACGGGATCATCGAGAGGATCAGCTCTCAGATGGAGACCCTTCGTTCCAGAAGCAAATCCTTTAAGGAAGAGAATGAGACGCTTCTTACAAGGATCCATAGCCTGGAGGAGGAGAAGCGGAATAAGGAGCTGGAGCTGGCCCGGATGCGGGAACAGTGGAAGGATAAGGAGAAGGAGACGGGAGAGAAGAAGGAATCCCGTGATTTCGGTGCATTGCTTCCCCCGGTTAAGGAAGGAACTGACGGAAGAGAGACCGTCAATATCATTTCCATTGCCAACCAGGCGAAGAATTCGCTCCTGGCTGATGCGAAGGCTGCGAATCTTCACATCACCGTATCCTCGGCGACGGATACACTGCTTGTAAATGCGGATCAGGGACGGATGATGACACTTTTCCGGAATATCATCGACAATTCCATCAAGTATATGAAGCGTGCAGGTTCCCTGGTCATCACCATTTCCACCATCGGAGACGATATCTTCATCGTTCTGAAGGATACGGGTGAAGGTCTCCCGAAGGAGGAAACGAAGTATATCTTCGAGTTGAATTACCAGGGTTCCAACCGGATCAGCGGTAACGGACTCGGGCTGGCACAGGCCAGGGCCATCGTCGAGTATTACGGAGGAACGATCTACGCCAAGAGCACTATGGGCAGCGGAATGGGAATCTATATCCAGATTCCTGCCGGAGGAAAAGTATGACGAGAAAAAGGATCAGAGCTATCATAATTTCGGTGGCCGTATTCTATCTGATCGTATCGGTGCTGGCCTTTTTCATGTTAAAAGAGAGCGAGTCCGTTCTGGCGGATAAGACCATGGCGGAGCTGCTGTTCGGAAATGAGGAAACGACGGAGGCTGCGAAAACGGGATCCGGAGGAAATGACCCGCTCCCGGAGATCATTCTGGACAGGCCGACGGAGAAGGGGCAGGAAGAAAAAACGGAAACCTTTATGGAATCCAACACCGAGTTCATTTCCGGAAGATCGACGGAGACCATCCCCGAGCCGGAGCTGATCACCGAGAGCATCACCAGCGAGGCGACAGAGGAGGTCACCACAGAGGCGACTGAGACGGCCATGACTACGGAGAAGACTACGGACGGGACTACGGAGAAGGTAACGGACAGGACCACCGAGAAGACTACGGACGGGACCACGGAGAAGGCGACGGAGAAGACAACGGAAGCCTCTACGGGGACCACAGCGGGAACGACGGTCATTAACGACGGAAAGTACTACTCATTTGTATCGTCGAATGCGCTTTGGGAGCTTCGGATGAGAGCGGAGCCGAATGAGAAGTCGAAGACGGTTACGACTCTGCAGCCTAAGACTCCCGGTATCGTTCTGGAAAAGGGAGATCCGTGGACGAAGGTCTTCGCCAGGGGGAAAACCGGTTACTGCTATAACCAGTACCTGGCCATGACCGAGGTTACGAAGGAAGAGTACGAGGAACTGAAGAAGAAATACGGTTATAAGGACGAAGGAGTACAAAGTGGACCTTGATGACAGACTTGTCAGAGATATAAGAAAGAACGGAAGTCCCACAGCCGGGCAGGATCCGTACTACCAGGAGGAACCTGACTGGATGGTCTATGAGGACAGAAAGATGGAGACACCCTTGAACGAGTACAAGGGGATATATGATGAGAAGGATCATACGTCCATCAACAAGGCACCCTCTGTCTTTGACAGGGGAACCATCTTCAGGACAGGGGAGTCCGGGAAGAAGTAACGAGGACGGTTGAACAGGGGAGTTTGGGATGCAAAAATACGACAGTAAATTAAGGGGAACACCCTTCAGCGATTACGACGAGTACATGCAGTATGTTTTTAACTGCGTGAATACCGCGCTGGATCAGTATATCGATGTGATGAAGACCACCTATGCCAGTGAGCAGGGTGGTTACAAGAGCATCCTGTATCCGGATATCGAGATCGCAGGAGACACCTGCCGTAATCAGATCGAACGGTTTTATTCCGGAGATGCTACGGGTGAGATAAGCGCTGAAGAGGAAGTCGAAGAGGCGGAGGATGCAGAAGAGGACGCTGAAGAGGAAGCGGATGATGAGGTAGACGATGAACTGATGTCACTCCTTGGGGCCTTTTCCGTGCAGAGAGACGAGCCGAAGAAGGAAACTCCCTCTTATAGCAGTGCAGACACCAAGCTGTCTCTTGCGGACAAAATGATATACATCGAAGAGCGGGCGGCTGCTACGGTAGAAAGCGGCATTCCGCTGCCTTTTTATTCTCTGACACGTAAGCTTAATTTTGAGCCCTTTACCGTGTTCTGTTTTGCCTGCGGTATTCTGTCCTCCACACAGACGGATTATGCAGGTGTCTTCCAGATCATCAATGAGAATGCAAATCTCTCATCACCAACCATTGAATCTGCAGCAAAGGTATTCTACGGAAAGCAATACTCCATCACGGGAGCATACGGCGACATGTCCACTTGTCTGGAACAGCTGCTGCCACTGCTGCCGCTGGATGTGATGAAGAGTATGCCTTTCTCCACCGTTGTTTCTCCGGATAAGAGAGTCATCGACTGTCTCTTCGGCCGGAATCCCGATAAACTGGATGAGGATTATTCCCGGTTCATCTACATGCTTACAGGAAAAGAAGAGCTGAATCCCATCCTGGCAAATCAGGGTATCCTGGACGAGATGAAGATCTCCTATGAGGAGGGCGTACGGATATTCTATTATTACGGAGATGAGGGAAGCGGAAGACGCTTCTTCGTAAAACAGTTCTGTAAGGAAAAAGGGCTGCAGGCAGTGGCCATCGACTGCAAGAAGCTGTTCGGTTACGATTATTCCTTTGTGGACAAGGCTCTATGGGCCGTGACGAGAGAATGTATCCTGACCAATTCCTGCTGCTGCCTCACGGAGCTTACCTTCCGTGAAGAGGAGAAGGAACGGTTCTTCGGATACATGGATCTGGCCTTCTCCAAGCTGAACGAGCAGAATATCCTGGTCTTCTCCATGAGTAAGGAGCATATCGATTTCCGCCAGATCACAAAGAACGAATATACGGAGCTGGAGCTTCCCACCCCTGACACCGGAGAACGGCAGCAGTGCTGGGAGTACTTCGGAAAGAATTATACACTTGCAGATGAGATCGACATGCTGGAGATGTCCACCAAGTTCCTCTTCACGGCAGGAAAGATCCACGATGCCCTGAAGAATGCGCGGGCCCTGTCCGTTATGGCACAGGAGAAGGAGATCTCCAGAGATAAGCTCTTCAAGGGCTGCTACAACCAGATGAGTTCGGAGCTGACCCAGAAGGCTACGAAGGTCAAGGCGAATTTCGGATTTGAAGATATCGTCATGAACGCCAGTCAGAGAGAGACTCTGGAGCATGCCATCGATCAGATGAACTTCCGGAAGCAGGTCTATGAGAACTGGCATTATACGAAGAAGTATCCGTACGGACGCGGGCTTTCCATCCTGCTGTTCGGTGCACCCGGTACCGGTAAGTCCATGTGCGCCCAGGTTATCGCCCATGAGCTGAATCTGGAGCTCTATCGAGTGGATCTGTCCAAGGTTATCGATAAGTATGTGGGTGAAACGGAGAAATCCATCTCCATGATCTTCCGGGAAGCAAAGAAATGTAACGTCGTTCTTTTCTTCGACGAGTGCGATACGCTGTTTGCAAAACGTTCCGATGACGGAGGCTCCAACCAGTCCTCCAACAATAACAAAACCGCCCTGCTTCTCCAGGAAGTGGAGGCCTATGACGGTGTATCTGTTCTGGCTACCAACTACAAGCACAACATCGACCCCGCCTTCTTCCGACGGATGAAGTACATCGTGGAGTTCCAGTTCCCGGATGCAGATACCCGGGAGATGCTCTGGACCACCACGATCCCGAAGGATACACCGCTGGCAGATGATGTGGATATCCGTTTCCTGGCTGAGAAGTTCGAGTTTGTAGGTGGTAATATCAAGAACTGTATCCTGAACGCCGCATTTCTTGCAGCGGCTGATCCGGAGGCAGGGGGCCAGGTCCATATGCGGCATTACCTGAATGCCGTTAAATACGAATTCGTGAAGGTCGGTAAGGTATTTACCAAGGCTGATTTCGAACCCTATGCCGCGGAGGTGGGACTGGAGTGATCGATGTAAAGAAAATGGGGATGGTCTATCCCGGTTCCAAGGTGCCGGTCTTCGAGAATTTCTCCATCCATATCGAACGGGGAGAATTTGTCCTCGTTACCGGAAGGAGCGGGAGCGGCAAATCCACACTGATAAATCTCCTTATGAAAGATGTGGAGGGTTATACGGGAAGCATCCTTGTTGACGGAACGGAAGTAAAGGATGTTGAACCAAGAAATATCCCTGTCTTTCGCAGGAAGATCGGGGTGGTCTTTCAGGATGCCAAGCTCTTTGATGAATACACCGTATACGGAAATCTGGAGCTCATCCTGTCCATGCTTGGACTGAAGAAATCCCATGTGGATAAAAGGATCTCAAGTATACTGAAGCTTCTGGGGATCGAACGTCTTTATAAGCGTTATCCACATGAGCTTTCGGGAGGAGAGACCCAGAAGGTCTGTATGGCCAGGGCGATACTCAATTATCCTCCCATCCTGCTTGCAGATGAGCCTACGGGCAATCTGGACCCGGGGGCTTCGGAGGAGATCTTCCGGCTGCTGGAGATCATTCACCGGCAGGGGACCACAGTGGTCATGGTGACCCATGACCCGGATACTGCAGAGAGGATCCAGACCACCCACCGGGTGATCTCACTGGATCAGATGAAGAAGACAGACATTCAAAAGATGCTATTCAGTACGTGACAGAAAGGGTTCCTTTCACGATCAGGAAGGGAAGGGGTAGGAAAAAACATGATTATCTGGGCAAAGGAAAATGATACAGAGGTTTTTCTTCCTCTGATCCCCGAGGACATGCAAAGCAGGGTGGAGAGCGGAGAATGGCTCTGCATGGGAGCACTTGCGGAACCCGTTGATGCGGATACAGCCAAGGAGGGTGAGAAGGTTGCGGCAGGAGTCCTGCTCTTTTCCGAGGAGGAGGGTGTCAGCAACGGGGAGGATCCAGCCGTGATGATCCTGCTGCATTGGATCTGTGTGGCTCCTGACTATCGGCAGAAGGGAATCGGAAATGAACTGATGGAGGCTCTTTCGGATGTCTTAAAGGACAGTCCGGCGGACGGGATCCTCTGTGACGTACCCTTCAGCAGTGAGTATGATCTGGCAGAAGCATTTCTGGCAGACTGGGGATTCGAGTTTGATGTGATCGAAAGTAAGCAGGTGACCCTCACCAAGGAGGATGCCCGTGAGTACACCAAAAAGAAGGGGGAGATGAAGACCTCGAACCTTCTCAGCAAGAATAACGGCGTGCATCCGCTAAGAAACGTTCTGCCGGAGGAGTTCCGAAGGGCGCTTCACGCCATCAAGGCCCAAACGCCGTCCTATGAGGGGATCTCGGATGATCCGAAGACCTATGAAGGGGAACTCAGCTGTGCTGTAATGAAGAACGGCAGCATTACGTCCCTGATGCTCTTTGAGAAGCTGTCCGAGGAACATTTTCAACTGGTGCTCATGTCCAGCCTTTCGGCGAATCCGGCCGTAGAGCTGAAGGATCTGATCACCTACAGCGGAGCGGTCTTTTACATGAAAACGCCTGAAAATGCGGCGGTTCACCTGAGTCTCGGGAGTGAACGGGGCATGAGCCTGTTCAGCTATTTCTTCCCGGACAGGGAACTGAATCTTCTTAGGAGAGGCTATTTCGCATAGAGAAACCATCAGGAGGATGTTATGGGCGATTTTAATGACAACGAGCAGAGGGATCCGATGCAGATCATGAAGGAGCGGCAGGCTCCTCAGCCGATCAATGCAGAGCCGGTTGAACAGCAACAGCAGCAACAGACGAAGCAGAGCCTCTATCATGTGAACAAACAGAACAAGAGGGATTATTACAACGCTGTTGAGACCCTTCATGCAACGACGCAGGAGAATACCCGTGAGAGACTGGTACGCCGGGTGATCCTCCAAAATCTGGGAGCCGAGCGTTATGAGAAGCTGGATGCGCTGAAGGTAAAACCGGCCGGTTCGAAGATCGACGGAGAGAATATCAAGCTGAATCATTCTGTCGGAGCGAAGCTGCTGGCCGACGGTCAGGACGTGATCGAATTCAATGTTGCGGTCCGTGATCATAAGCAGGTTTTCATGCCCCATAAAGGGCTTGAGGGGATCAAGGTTAAGAACGGAAAGGCAAAGTGGAAGGAAGAAGAGAAGGTCAGATGGTTCAACAAGAGCTCATTTCTGACCTGGACCGGTCTGTGCAAAACCAAGGATCAGATCGAGAAGAAGAATCGGATCCTTCGGGAGAATAAATCAAAGGCAAAGGGAAAGACTGCCAATCAGCTGATCGAAGAGGCCTATGGACAGAAGTACGGCGAAAAGGTGGCCGGAAAGACTCTGAATCAGCTGCGCGTAAAGCATACGGTCAATGCGAAGGAAAAGACAGATAAGACCAGATTCAATATCATCGGTCCCACAGGTTCTGGCAAGTACAGCCAGGAGAACCTGGAGAATTATATCTTCGAGCTCGGACGCTCTGTCCTGAAGAGCAAGCTCGATATGTGGGAATGGAAGGACGATAAGGATCTGGAACAGTTCAAGAAGATCAATATCGTTCTGCAGGGGCATGACACCGGCGGAGCGGCGGTTGCACTGGGAGCCATGCGGATCAAGAAATGGCTGTCGGATGTTCATCCGCGTTTTCTGGACAAGGTGGGTTTCCAGATCATTCAGCATGATCCGGTGGGCGATGAACCGGCAACAAAGGATCCCCGCTATATGCCCCTGGGAGAAAGTGCGAACACCACAGTGATCTATTCCATGCATAACCTGCGTGATGAGAAGTTTGTGCCCCAGAAGGTGAAGGACGCGAAAAGGGTGATCCTTACCATGGGCGATCATGGTGTCAATCTGGAAAAGACGGACAAGTCCGGAGAGAAGGAGACAAGGCAGACCTACTTCGCAGAGAAGGACGGGAAAGTGGAGGCCTTTCGTTCCTCCGGCCTGGGAGAGCTGGAAGAGGGTATCTTCATTGCGGATGACAGCAACAATCTGATCCGACTGAAGAGCATGGAAGAGTACGACATCCTGATGAAGCGGCTGCTGAAGAATACCGCGGACCAGAAGGACCGTCATAAGGCGATCCGAAGCGTTGTGAAGGACTGGTTCAACGTGAGCGGTGAGGATTTGTACGAGAAGGCAGACGAGAAGGTAGAGCAGAGAAAGGATAATGAATTCCAGCGTGGTATCAGACAGGACTTCGTTGACCTTTGTTCACAGATCCATGATGCGAATAAGAGCGGTGAGGATGAGATCTGGAAGCGGATCGGCAAGCTGGGAGAGAATCCCAACGAGGAGTCCGTTACCTTCAGACAGCTGCGTGCCGCGACGCTGAATGTGAAGACCATTACGGAGAAAATGACAACGGCTGCAGGTAAGCTGAGCTCCCGTGCGGATCAGAGGTACACCACGGCAGATCTGCTGGATGCCATGAACCGGCTCTCCGAATGTGCGAATCTTTATTATGATACCCATCGCGGCCATCAGTTCACGGAGTGGGGGAAGAACCGGAGGGAAGCCTGCGATATGATCCGCACGCTGACCCAGGAATTCTATGATAAGCTGGCAAAGCGGATGGGCATGGATCCCATGCCCCCGGTCACCGAAAAAAAGAAGCTGAAGAACATTTCCATGGAGGACGGTGTCAGGGCAGGGGCGCGTGTAAAGGAGCTTGCCGCAAACTACGGAAAGTGGAAGAAGCACTTTGCCCTTAGGGAAGGCTGTGAGAATACCAACATCCGGGACAAGGCGGAGCTGTTCCGTGTATATGAGAAGGATATCGAGATCTATAAGGCGACCCATCAGGTGAAGGACTGGCCGAAGGAGATCGAGGATGCCATCAGGGCAGCAAACTATTATAAGTTCCAGAATACCGTCATTTACGAGTTTCAGAAGAGAGAAGGCAAGGTCAGCGATCCGCTGATGAAACTGACGAAGGAGCATGCAAATAAGCTGGATCACAGGCAGCTCCGGGAGCCGAAGCTCACCAACGAGGAGATGGATAAGAATCTGACTCCCGAGCAGCTTGCAGCCATCGAGAAGATCGATAGCTGGTTCCTTCGTAACTACAACAATGCAGGTTTTGTAGGACGTCTTGCAACCGTCCGGAACCATCACGGTGAGGTTGTTACGGAGCTCCTCAGCAAGTCGAAACGTGAGCGGCTTTTCATTTACTATCTGCTGGAGACGGGAAAGAGGAAGTCCCCCGAGATCCAGGATGCCTTTGCATCCCAGACCAATTATGTTCCGAGCCTCAGCAGGTTCAAGAAGCCCATGCTAGCCAGCAAGCTGAAGATCATGAGCCGTCTGTTCGGTGATTACGTGTACATGTACAAGCTGACGGAGGCGATGCAGATCAATATGGACTATCAGCAGGAACTCCAGGATTGCGCAAGATTTGCAAATCTGGAGAAGAAGGATCAGGAGAAGCTTCCGGAGGATCCCGCAGAGCAGAGAGCTATTCTGCTGAAGGATCTGTATGATAAGACCAAGGTTTACCGTGACTGTCTGGAGAAGAAGCAGAAGGACGGAGTTAAAAAACCGGAGGAGGATCCGGAGGTAAAGAAGCTTCGCGCTGCTGCCCAGAATTCCATGGATGCACTGATCAAGGTCGATTCGGCTTTGGGTGAAGAACAGAGCTACGGTGAGGTGGGTGAACTTGGTAAGAAGAAGTCGGATAAGGTCTACAATGTAAAGAATACCAACAAGGAGGATCTCCCTGACAATACCGGAACCTTTGCTTCGGCAGGAAGCGCTGTGGTCGGTGCGGTACCCACCATGGTCAATGCCTGGGCGGCTTCAAAGAACATGACACGTAAGGCAGAGTCCTTTGTAACGGGAAAAGAATATAAGGAATTCTCCTGGCGTCTGAAGGACAGCGGACTTGCATCCAATCAGGTCTTTACCGCAACGGGTGCGACTGCCATAGCCGGATTGGGAGACCTGATGTCCGCCATTTACGGAATCTATTATCTCTCCAAGAGCGCAGGCGGTATGCATGCAGGCGACATCGGGCTCGCGGTTGCGAATATCGTTGGTTCACTCGGCAAGACAGGACAGGCAGCTCTGAAGGCGTATGAGACCTATAAATTCTATGCGCAGCAGGCAGCTGATTTTGATGCGTCGAAGGTCTTTGAGGCTTCCAAAGCTCTTCAGGGTGTGGGAATCGGAGTCAGTGCCCTTTCCGCAGGAGCCAATACCTATACGGCGATCTCCGGCGGTCTGGATATGATGAACTCAAAGAATTCCAAGAAGCTTCTGAAGGAGAAGAAGCTGGAGATCATTAAGAAGAAACAGAAGCTTTCCTGGGAGACGGATAAGCAGAGGAAGCAGAGAGAGGCGAAGGAGACACCGGAAGAGAAGCAGAAGAGAGAAAAGGAATTCCTTCAGGCAAGGTATGAAGAGAATATGCTGAAGCTCTCGGGTGAAATGAGCGGACGAAAGGCAACCTATGCCGGTATCCAGGCAGTAGGCGCCACCATGGGTACCGTGGCTCTGGTGGCTCCGGGTATAGGAACCGTCATCGGCTTTGTGGGAACGGCTCTGGGAGCCCTTGCCGGAGGCCTCAGCGGAAAGGCGATGACTGCGATCCGGACGCAGATGTTCGATGATTACTTCAACTTCGACGAGTATCTTCGTAAGGCTGAGAAGGCCATGGCTGACAGGAATCAGGAGATCTACAACATGGAGGAGTTCAAGACCAGGATGCGCCGGTCCCTGGCAGCATCCGTCGGTTTCACGGATCTGAAGTCCGCCTGTGACCAGATCGCCAAGCGTTATGCGGATCAGATCTGCAAAAGGCTCTATGGTCCGGATGGTGACAGAGCCACCGACGAGAAGGAGATCAGCGGATATATCCAGCTGGCGAAGAGCTTCGGCCTGAAGGTGGATATCGAGAAGGGACAGCCGTCACCGGAACTTCTGGCCCGGAAGATGAACGGAAGGTAGGAGGATAGTATGAGCATAATAGATGAGAAAATGAAGGAACGGCATGAACTGCTGGTCAGGATGAGAGATTCCTTTCAGGAGGAGCTGATCGCCTGTGAGGTGGGGATTCCGGAGCAGGAGGGAGCACCGGAGATCCTGAATGTGATCCTGGACGTCCTTGGCGGCGGAGACAGTGACGAGGGGGCCATCGGAGAGTTCTTCTTCGAGCCCATTCAGACCGAGGAGGATGAGGTACAGCGCTTTACCGCTGCCATCACCATCATGGACACCCTTCCGGAGGAGCATCTCGGAGAAATGTATGAGGCCATGTCCTATATCAACTGCCAGCTGCCCTGTGGCTGTTATTTCATCGATAAGAACAAGACCTTCCTGGCATACCGGCTCACCGCCCCCATGTCCATGGAGCTTACGGGAGATGCGCTTTATGACGCAATGGATGCCTGCGTTTCCAATGCGGTAACGGCTGCGGATCTCTATATGGAGCCGCTGATCCAGCTGGCCATCGGCAAGAT
>CADBRW010000293.1 GCA_902797155.1 uncultured Lachnospiraceae bacterium | reverse complement strand
TGTTGTGGTATTAAATTGTGAAAGAACAATATAAAAGCCGCCGCGTTCTTTTGCCCGTCTACGTAGTCTTTCGTGCGACAGCTTTTATATATTACCATCCGAATCTATGGATGTCAACATCTTTTTTTCAATATTTTATATTTTTTTTATTTGCTCATCCAAGGGCATCTTTTTCCTATTTTTTTCGCTTCAGCAAATGGGTCCTGATGAAGGTCAATGACTCCGTAACCACATCCCTGTACAGGAACGAAACCACGATCAGGATTCCCACTCCGATGAGGAGGTACCACCAGTTCACTGAAACGAAGCAGGCGATGGTCGCCAGCACAGAAACCAGAATACACGCAACGGCAAACCGTCCCGTGGCATATTTTACCGGATACACCCTGTTTGCAAGGATGGTTCGGAGTACAAAGAACAGAATGTATGAAAGCCCCGTGGAGATCGCCGCTCCCACCGCACCGAAGAGATTGATCAGAACAAGATTCCCGATAATATTCGTAACCGCACAGGCCAGGGAGATCCACACATGGTAGCTTGATTTTTTCTTAAAGTAAATACCCAGTACCGTTGTTTCGGACACCGTATACATGATCGGCATAAATGCCAGGAACGGAAAGATAAAGGATGCGCCTCTGTAATCCGGCCCAAGGAAATAAATGATGATATCCTTCATACAGAGTACCAGAACAAACAGCACTATCATACCATAGGATACCAGCTTATTGATCCTGATGTAAAAGCTCTTCTCCTCCGGCTCCCTGCTAAAGTGTTCGAACGCAACAGGTACCCAGAAGGTGGAAAAAACCGTCTGAACCTGCGAGATAAGATTTACAATATTCTGAGCACCCGTATAAAGACCGATCTGATCATAATCCGTAAGCTCCTTCAGCATAAACTTATCCGTAGAATGAAATATGATGGTGATCGTAGTTGAGAAAATGAAGGGAAGACCATATTTCAGTATCTGCTCACGACTGGTAGAAAGCTCCGCCTTCGGTCCCGTCAGCATGGTTCCAAAGCTCTTTCTTTCAACAAAAAGAGCGCCAAAGATCACAACGATCTCTGCGATGGTCACCGGAAGGATCAGAGTCATGCTCTTCTCCCCGAAGGCCACATAGAACAGCAGGATCGCAAGCAGAAGGTACGCAACCTTTCTTATGATATTCAGAACGGAATAAGCTCCGGCCTTCTGCGCCATCCGGACCTTCATAAGAAGGAACCGGTCCAACACCAGTCCAAGCGTATATACACAAAACAGGATCGTAATAACGAAGGAAGGCTCTCCCACCAGATACTCCGAGAAGATATCACTAAAGAAAAGCAATCCGACGGAAGCAACCAGCGTCAGAAGAACCGGCAGGCCCATACATTTCATCAGAAGCGTATTCCTCGCCTTCTCATCCTCATCGAAATAAAACCGGACATATGACTGATCCAATCCGAGATAAAGAAAGGAAGCCACCAGTGTTCCCACGGTAATGAACAGGGAATACTTACCCATTTCATCCGTAGGGATCATACGGGTCAGGATCATCGTGGCGAGAAATCCCACGATCAGTGAAGCCAGCGATCCCGCAGCATATTTTGAAAATGTTTTCAGCATATTCATCGGTTATTCTCCGCTCTTCTATCCAGGACTGATCGATAGATATCCGTCAGTTTTTCCGCAATGATCTCCGGAGAGAAATGTGAATCTGCGTATTCTCTGATCATAGCCGGATCATACTCCGACGCGGAATGATACATTTCCTCCATCACATCAGCCAAAGCCTTCGGAGAATCATAATATCCCACCTTGCCCACTTCATCCGTAACGAATTCCTCCGGACCGCCACAGACAGTTGCGATCACCGGAAGTCCGGCCATCATGGCTTCCGCATATACCACACCGAAGGTCTCCTGTTTCGACGGAAGCACAAAGCAGTCAGCCTCTCTAAAACGCTCTGCGATCTCATTTCTTGAAAGCCGTCCCGAGAAAGCAACCCGTAGTCTTAAATTCAAAGATTCCGTCATTTCCTCCAGTTTATTTCTTTCCGATCCGTCTCCTATCACTTCCAAAACCGCATCCTGACATTTGCGGGATACGATTGAAAAAGCCTCCAGGAGAAGATCGATCCTTTTCCTGGGGATCAGATTGGAAACGGAAACAAAACGGAAGCCGGTATGTTTCGTACCGGTCGCACTGCGGAACACATCGCCGTCAATAATATTATGCACCACAACACATTCCACACCGGTAAGCTTCTTAATATTATCAGAAAGCATACTGCTGACTGCGATCACCTGATCCGCGCTTCGGTACGCTTTTTCCGCAACGGTCAGAAGCTTCTTCGGCACATCGGTACCAACCATAACGGAGGAATGCTCCGTGATCACAAGCGGAATTTCCTTCCTGTGAGCCAGGTGCGCGGCCATTCCTCCATACTCAGTAAAATGAGCATGAATGACCGTTGGCTTCTCTCCGTTCTGAAAAGCCCTCTTATAAAGCTTCCTGATGCCGATGCGTCCAAATCTCACAAGGATCCGCGGTGGCACCGCTCCCACCGGAAACGACCAAACGAATACCCTGATTCCATTGATCGTATTTTCAAAGCATCCGAGACTTCTCTTTCTGCGGATCGAACGAAGATCCAACACAAAAAGAGTCACGTTGTGACCCTTTTGTTTCAATGCCTTTGCCTGATCCCACTCAAAAATGCCACTGAGTGGATTCTCCTTCGTCGGTATCCCTCTCGATACGATCAAAATATCCATACTTCACCAGCCTAAATCGTCCGATATAATTCCAGAAGCTTTTCCTCTTCCTTTTCCCAGGTACAGTTGTTCACCACATAATCATGGCCACGGCGTCCCATCTCCTGCGCTTTCTTACGGTCTGCAAGAAGTCCGCCGATGGCGCGCGCAATGGCATCCGTATCCTGCGGATCAACACAGATTCCACCTTTGCTTTCCTCTGCTATCGTTCTCCATCCGGGGAAATCCGAGCATACGAAGGGAATACCCGCTGCCATGTATTCATACATTTTGATCGGCTGGGAGTAATAATAATTCTCAATGGGTTTCAGAATACAAAGCCCTGCCACCGATCTGCCATACAGTTCATTGACACCGTCCCTGTCCAGACGACCGATATAGGAGACATTTCCCTTCTTCTCTTCCGGATGGTTCCCGGCTATGATCAGTTCTCCCTTTACCTTCTTCATCGCATTCTGCATGATAAGCTCGCCACGGTTCTCATCGATCCCGCCGGCATAGCATACCACCGCTTCTTTTGTATCAAAAGGAGCATCGTGAAATACGATATCATCCAGTTTCGGATAATTGTTCACCACAATCACGCGCCTCGCGCGGCCGGTGAATTTCTCTGCGATATGGGGTGTCGCCGCTACCACTGCATCCAGGCGCTTCACAACCCGTGTTTCATAACTCCTGTACAGACCTGACACTATCTTTCTAAGCGGTTTCGGAATCCAGTACTTATCCATGATCTGGCCGGGAACATCCTCATGGCTGTCAAAGATAACCTTCTTTCCCCGTTTTTTCAGCTTCAGTCCGTAATGAAGCAGTTCGGGATCATGAAAATGATACACATCCGCATCCACACGGAGTGCCATCCGATAGACGTTCTTCGATGTACCAAGCATCCGTCTCAGTCTTCCCGTGGCAGGCTCACCGATTCCCACCTGCCGGACTCCGAACTTCTTATATCTCTTTCCACAGGCGATCTGATAGGTCTTATATCCCGCCGCGGCAAGAGATGCACATTCCTTATGAAAGATCCTTATATCCTCCTGAGGATGCGCACTAGTCAGATGACATACCTTCATATTGCAATTCTCTCTTTCCGATCATTTTCTTTTCTGTATCTTCTTCTGTATGCCTTGCCGCCTCCGTTTCATGTCCGATCTCCGTCATAAGGCAGATCAACGCAAGCAGCGTCCAATGGAAACTGAAGGGAATATACGAGCTGGACGCAAAGGACGAGATCACATAAGTCACGATCAGGATCGCCCCGGTCCGTCCCCACTCCCGTATATCATGATCACTTGAATACTGATAGAGTCTAAAGGATCTTTTGAACAGCGTAATAAGCAGGAACAGGAACAACGCAAGGATGATCAATCCATACTGAGACAGTATCTCCATAAGAAGACTATGCGGATTGATCAGCAGCGTATCCGATTGATTCACGGAATAATAAGCAGGAAATCCTCCCGGTCCGAGTCCGAGGAAGCCTGATATCCAACCGGCATTCAACCCGTTTTTGTACAACATCGACCTGGAGTATACGGAACCGACCCCTTCCTCGGATTTTTCAACCAGGTCAACCGTACGGGAGATCAGATCCGCCTTCTTCGTAAACTCAAAATAATAAACCAGGAACAGGATCAGGAAGAAAAGTGCAATACCCGCAAAAACAAGGGCAACTCCTCTTCTGTCCCGCCAGGAATAAATTATAAAATAGAGCAGAACTCCGACTATGATCGAAATGATACAGATGTTAGCATCATTGATCCGGTTGATGATCCATACGCAAACCACCAGAATCCAGCCCGGATCCAGCTGAACCCGATGGAACTTAATGCGAAAACGACCGATCGCAACCGGCAGCATCAGAGTGATCAGCGATGAAAAGTCATTAATATTGTACATGAAGCCCGTTGCAGAATTGATGCTGACACGGTTCTTTACCTCATTGTCCGGATCATTGAACATGGAAGAGGGTAAATGCTGCCCTGTAGCGATCTCCACAAAGCCCATTACGATCAGTGCCACCAGGACAAAGAACAAAACTCTTAAAACCGTCTCTATCTCATCCTTTGTAAGATGCAGATTGGAAAGGATATAGAAGCAGAACGCTCCGCAAAGTATGGAGAACAGCTCTTTTGCACCTCTGACCGGCTCCGCATAGGGTGCGAGCCCCAGCAAAATGACGCCATACAAAACCCACGCAAGCAAAAAGCCCATCCAGCGGGTAAAGCTGCGTCTTCCCGAGAGTCTCACCTCTCCGCGAAAAATGATCAGAGTAAGGATAGCCAGAAAAACCACTACCAGGCGATAGAAATTCAGCACGGAGCTGAGTGGATTTATGAAATTATCCAAGGTAGGCACAGCCGACGCAACGATCAGCAGCGAGGCCATGATCACCCCTAGTCTCTTAGATCTTCTCACTTGATACTCCTTAAACTCATCACTACGGTTTCAACATCTTCCCTGGTCATATAGGGATGGATCGGAAGGCTGAGTACTCTTTCACAAAGCTGTTCCGTCACCGGACATTCAGCCTGCTCGCTTCCGGTTCCTGCGAAAGCCTCCTGCAGATGCATCGGTTTCATATAGTAAACCATCGTCGGAATCCCGGCATCCTTCATGGCACTTTGAATCCGGTCTCTTGACAGGCCATTCGGTATCTGAACCGTAAACTGTGCCCAGCTGCTGAGAAAACCGTCTTTAATGAACGGAAGTGCAAATCCCGCATCGGAAAGCAGTTCAAGATACCAGTCAGCCACCTGATTTACATCCCGTACTTCATATGCCGCAAAGGCCTCCAGCTTCGGAAGCAGAACCGCCGCCTGCAGGGTATCCAGCCGGCTGTTCATTCCCAACCTCAGATTATCATATTTACTGCTCACACTTTTTCCGTGTACGCAGAGACTGCGGATAAGAGCAGCCGTTTCATCATCATTTGTAAAGATGGCCCCCCCATCCCCATAACAGCCGAGGGGCTTTGCAGGGAAGAAGCTTGTGGTGGAAATATCACCGAAAGAACAAGCCTTTCTTCCCCTGATCTCTCCGCCAAAGCCCTGCGCTCCGTCTTCCAGAAGCAACAGATCATATCGGTCACAGATGGGGCAGATTCTGTCATAGTCCGCAGGTTGTCCGAACAGATCCACGGCAACCACTACCCTGGGGCGGTATTTCCCCTCCGCAAGAACCTGTTTAACCGCTTCCTCAAGCTTCAGGGGATCCATGTTATAGGTGTCCCTTTCCACATCAACAAAAACAACATGCGCTCCCAACGCTGCAGGTGATTCCGCGCTGGAGAAGAACGTGAAATCCGGAACAAAGACCACATCCTGCGGGCCGATATTCCAAGCCATACACGCCAGGGTCAGAGCATCTGTTCCGTTAGCACAGGTTATGCAATGAGTAACCCCAACATAAGATGCCAGTTCTTTCTCCAGTTCCTTTACCTCCGGTCCTGATATAAAATGTGCGGAAGTGATCACATCATTCATCCGCCGGTCAATCTCCGTCTTCAGGACCTCATACTGTTTTTTCAAGTCACGAAATTCCACTCTTCTACCCTCTTATTGTCTGCAGGTCAGTTGACATTACCAACCCATTTTCCATCTGAACGGAAACGATACTTCGTATTACCGATCTGAACGGTTCCCGTAGCCATAACACCATCCGCGTCGAAGTAATACCAGATACCGGCTACCTTCTTCCAGCCGACAGCCATGCCCCCATCCGGTTTCAGATAATACCATTTACTCTTTGCCTTTTTCCATCCGGTCACCATTGCGCCCGATGAATTAAAGAAATACCACACCCCGTTCTTCAGCTTCCATCCGGTGGAAAGAACACCGTTCTCATCCATCAGATACCAGCGTCCTTTGTCCTTTACCCAGCCGGTCTTCATGGCTCCGTTTGAATCAAAGAAATACCATACCTTATCGATCTTTCTCCAGCCGGTTACCATTGCACCGTTCGCTTCCATGAAATACCACTTGTTCCCGATCTTTCTCCAATTGGTTGCGACAGCGCCGTCAGCCGTAATGAAATACCATATTCCCTGGACCTTCTTCCATCCCTTGTCCGCAAGCTTTCCGTCATTTTCAAACAGGTACCGCTTTCCGTCTATCGTACAGGAACCGATCTTCATGCTGCCGCTTGATTCACAGTAATACCAGTTTGATTTGTAACGGATCCAACCGGTCTTCATCTTCATATCCTGGAAGAAGTATGTCTTATCATCAAGTGTCAGCCAGCCATTTGCCGCCGAACCGTCACTGCCGAAGTAATATGTATTACCGTCAATAACCTTCCAGCCCTTGAACATCTCACCGGTCTTTTCGAAGAAATAGCCCTTACCATTGATCTTGGCAAAGCCCTTACACATGACACCGTTCTGATCCAGGTAGTACTTTTCGTTTTTATAATCAACCCATCCGGTCACCATTTCTCCGGTAGAAGGATTGAAGTAATAATAATCTCCGTTCAGCAACAGCCAGTTCTTCTTCATCACAGCCGTAGAAGTAAAGTAATACTTCTTTCCGTTTTCCTCAAACCAGCCCTTATACGCGAGCCCGTCCTCCTTGAAGTAATATCTGGAGCCATCAACATCCTGCCAGCCCGTAGCCGGCACTCCGTCCTTAAAATAGTAATAATCCGTGATCTTCCCGTTATCGTCATAGACCTGGACCCAGGTTACCAGACCTTCATCCTTCTTGACACGATTGATCAGTTCATCGGCGGAAACAAGCTCAGCCGTTTCGCCTCTGCCCTTGACCTGTGTAATTTCATATTTATTCGCCTTAAACTCCAGAACCACGCCATGTTCGGCCGGTCCCACTTCGTAAGCATAAGTTCCGTAATTTGTCTTGGAATAGTAGAGGGTTGCCCAATACACTCCCGACGTATTCATGGATGTTGCAGATGTATTCATGCCGGTGGTAATGATCACCTTCGGCTGGAGCAGATCCAGGAATTCTCTGCAGGAGGAAAATGAAGTGCCATGATGACATGATTTCAGGATATCAATGGTTCCATAATCCCTGTGAACCGCCTGAGCAACCTTCTGCTGTGCGGAATACATGACATTCAGATCCCCGCCCGAGAAAAGCGTGGTTCCGTTGCATGTGATCACAGCAGCAATAGAATCGGGATTATCATCCTTAGTATTCCCGGAGAGTGTGTACAGGTTGTAGAGACGGAACTGCATTTTTCCAAAGGTGAACTGCAGATAATCATCATAATAATCATTCAGATCACCCTGTGAATAGGTCACATCCGAGAGTGCCTCGCTCTGTTCCATCTGATTAATGATCTTGCTATAGTCATAAATAAACTGCCTCTGATCGGAGGTCTTGATTCCGTTTGTTATATCGATAACGGTTCCTCCGCGGTCCAGAACGGCCTTTTTTGCCTGATAGTCAAAAGCCTGTGTATGCCATCCGTCTTCTCTTGCCGGCTCAGTCCCCAGATCATCCTGTATGGTATTGATATGATAATATGCCTTCTTCAGATAAATGGTCGCCTCATCGATAAGAGCCCCCAATGTATCTCCCTTATCCACAAGAAGCTCTGCAATTTCAGGAATGCCTCCGCAATGATCCGAATGGGAATGGGATCCAAGAATGAAATCAATATGATCCACTCCCAGTGTCTCGATCAGATAGATCGCGATATCTCTTCCGTTCCTTCCTTCCATCTGACAGGAGCTGGCTACCACGCTGCCGCTTGCAAGCCGAAACGGTACGGAATAAATCGTTCCGTCTTCATCCTCTATCACATCTGAGTAACGATGTCCGCTGTCGATAAGGCCCCATTTGCCGTCCGATTCCACCAAAAGAAAATCCGAATAGAAAGCACCTCCGGCCACATTCATGAACCAGATACGGTCTCCTTCCGTAATCTGTGACTGACCGGGAACGATAACACTCGGAACCTCTGTGGCATGTCCGTCCGAATCAAAATCCCACCAGATCCCGTCTATCTTGCGTCGTACATCATGTACCCTCTCACCGTTTTCAATATAATATTTTTCGCTGGTTTCTTCCTCGTGCCAGCCATCCTCCTCCGTATCATCCGGATCGCCCGAATCGCCCGCCACGAGAATTTCATTCTGCTTACCTGTTTTCCCTGTCATCTGAAGGATATTCGTTCCATCAACTTTACCTTCAGCCGGATCAGTTTCCTCTGTTTCGACTTCATCTACCGACTGTGGATCTCCCGATAATCCGACACCATCAGTCAACTGTGTATCCGACAACTCTCCGTCAACATCTGTCAGCTGTGTATCCGACGACTCAGTGTCGGCATCTGTCAGCTGCTCATTCAACGACTCCCCGTCCGCATCTAAAAGCTGTGTATCCGCAGACTCTCCGTCAGCATCTGCCAGCTTCGCATCCGTAGACTCCACATCCGTATCTGTCAGCTGTGTATCCGACGGTTCCCCGTCCTGTTCATCGTTGACCGATGAATCTCCGTCCGTTCCGTCCGTCTCCTGCTGATCACCTTCGTTTTTATCAGAAATCAGCATACCAACGGAATCGGACGGCCTTTCACCATCCGATTCCGTTGTTTCCGCATATGCCGTCATACCAAAAGCAAATACGCATGCGCATATTGCCAGAAGCATGACAATTCCATAATACAGTCGTTTTATCATTTAATCCTCACTTCCGAGTTATTTTTGATCCGCCGATCAGTGCTTCGTGTACCAGATATTGCAATCCACATTTCCCTTGATTCCATCTACCTTACCGCTGTCAGAATACTGCCAGATCTGATAGGGAACCCCGTAATCATCACACTGATTCCGGATCCAGTACTGGGCACACCAATGCATATAATCCTTCAGTTTGGATACATCCACATATCCGTCAACACACCATGCCATTCCGGCATAATACATAGCCTCATAACCCGCCGCCTTGACGGTGTCACAGAAGGCCTTGATCACTTCCGTTCTCGTCTTCGAATCGATCTTTCCGTGGCGGCCTCCCGACATATTCTCAGAGTCAATTACCACTGGAAGCGTCACTCCCAATCCCTTGATCTTTTCGAGAGTATAGTTTGCTTCTTCAATCGCCTCCTCAACGGTCACTGCCTGGGTAAAGAAATATACACCTACAGGAATACCTGCAGCAGTTGCTTCCTTAATGTTCGTTACACCCAGACTGTCATCATAGATCTCTCCGGTCTTTCCAAACCGTCCGCCGACGCGGATGAACGCGAAGTCAACTCCGTCCGCCTTTACCTTCGTCCAGTCGATCTTATCATTCCATGCAGAGACATCGATACCCCACAGGGAATCCGGCTTTCCTTTTTCATCCAGGTGATAGCGTCTGCCGTTGATCTCTTCCCAGCTGGTATCCCGGACAGCCGTAGGATCATAGTAGTCCGAAGACTCCTTCCAGCTTCCGTCCTCATTGAAATAGTACTTTACTCCCTGGATCGTCTTCATCACATTTCTGTAGAAGACTCCGGTCTTATCGGAGCAATACCAATGCTCACCAACCTTCAGCCAGCCGAACTTTCTGCGGACCGATCCGTTCTTATTTGCATAATACAGCTTCTTGCCCTGATAGAAAAAGCCGTCCTCCTGCATCACACCATAAATGTCGAAATAGTACTCGACACCCTTGATCTTCATAAATACATTTGTATACAGCTTCGCATTCTTATCGGAATAATACCAGAGTCCGCCGGACTTCACCCAGCCCTTACGGATCTTGATCACGCCATCCTTATCGGCAACATAGGTCTTTCCGCCTGCAATCACGCCATCGCTCACCACCATGGCACCGTTATCACCCAGGAAATAATTCTTACCCTTGTAAGCGACGATCTCATTTCTCTTCAGCTCTCCGCCGCCGGCAAAATAGTACCATTTGCCTTTGATCTTCTTCCAGCCCTTCTTGATCATGACCATGCCGTCCTTCTGAAGGAAGTACAGCTTGTCCTTATGCATTATGACTGTATCAGCCGCCATCTTTCCGTCTTTTCCGACATAATAGCTGACCTTGGAGCTGTGAACTACAAAACCATCCATACGAAAGGCTCCGTCGCTCTCCGTATAATACCAGTCACCATCCAACTTGAGCCATCCCTTCCTCGAACGGATCCGACCACTGGAGGTTGCATAGTACTTCTTCTCTCCCGAAATGACGATCTGGTTGGTCACCATGATGCCATCTTCGCCGACATAATACTTTTCCTTCTTTGCATTCTCGATCAGCTTATTGCAGCAGATGGCGCCACCCGCCTCAGAATAGTACCACTTCTTGTTATACAGGAACCAGCCCTTCTGTGTCCGCATGGAACCGTCCGTAACCAGATAATACATCTTGTCGTTCATGGCAACGATCTGCCTGGACAGCTGTCGTCCCTCTTCATCAAGGAAGTACTTCTTGCCCTCAAACTCGACCATTCCGCCCATCTGAAGGGCCCCGTCCGAGCCGATAAAATGCTTTCCGTCTGCAAGAGCGATCCAGCCGGACTCCTGTTTCCAAAGTCCGTCCTTATCTACGTAGTAGGATTTTCCGTCAGTCTCCACAACGGTGTTCGTAACCATCTTACCATCGTCACCGATATAATACTTTCCCGAAACCCAGCGGTTCTTCGTAGGGACACCGGTATCCGTAGTAAAATACCAGTCGCTGCCAACCTGCAGCCACCCGCTTTTTACAAACAGGATGCCTGTCGAGGGTGCATGATATCCGATCCCGTCAAAGATCACGCCATCACTTACCAGCATGGCACCGGTGGGACCCATGTAATATTTCTTCTTATTTACCACTACGATCTGGTCTTTAACCGTCTTTCCCTCTCCGTCCCGGAAATAGGTCTTTCCATCTTCTCCCGTATAGAAGCCGGATGTAGTTGTTTCCGAACCGCTATCACCAACGGAGCTGTCATCCGCAACGGCAAACCTGGCCGGTGCAGCATCTGCCACCCTGCTTTCGTCAGAAACCGAAGCGTCACCTTCCTGCTCCTCAACAGTGTCCTGTTCGATGCCGCCTTCTTCAATGCTCTGCTCTTCAACGCTCTGTTCATCGGCACTCTGTTCATCAGTACCCTGACCGTCAGCATCCTGTCCTTCAATGATCTTCCCGTCACCTGTTGATGTCTCATCATCTGACACATCTTCGG
>CADBRW010000292.1 GCA_902797155.1 uncultured Lachnospiraceae bacterium | reverse complement strand
GTGCCTGCGATGGCACAAGGTTTATGGATTGATTTACGGATACACAAGGATATTTCATGAAGAAAGAGAATGAAACCAATACGGCGCAGGAAACAGAGAAGAATGCCGTAGAGGTTACGAAAGATAATAAAGAGAAGCAAACCGGAAAGAAAAACGGAAAGAAAGCTGACAGAGAAACAGATTCGCCGGACAGAAGAAGGCTGAAACGCCTGACTTTGGTCACGGTGCTGTTGGCCATCGCTGTTGTGGTTCTGATCGTGCTGCTTGTGATCGTGGAGAGAAAAAACCGGATCTATGGAGAAACCGTGGAGGCGTCCACACTGGATCAGTCCATGGATTTTGACGCGCCGGACGATCTGAAGGGCATGATCACGGAGAATTATGTGGCATATCTGAAACAGGCCTATATCCTCTTCGGTGAATACCCCGACTGCACCTATTTCAAGGTGGTGGAGGGAGTGGAGCGGGATGATCTGGACTTTGAGAATGACTTTTACACCAAGGAAGGCACTTCCTATATGAATTATTATCCCAACGGTGAGAAGGCCGGGCGCGTGGCTATCGATGTGTCTGAGTATCAGGAAAACATCGACTGGGCTGCGGTGAAGACCAGCGGCGTTGAGATCGCCATCGTCCGTGCGGGATTCCGAGGCTACGGTGAGGAAGGAAATATAAAGAAGGATCTTTATTTTGACCAGAACATGCAGGGAGCCATCGCTGCTGGTCTGGAGGTGGGAACCTATTTCTTTACCGAGGCCGTAAACTATGAGGAGGGTGTGGAAGAGGCAAATCTGGTGCTTTCCATGGTAAAGCCCTACCAGCTGAAGCAGCCTATCATCATCGATACGGAGAAGATCGATGCAGAGGGAGTCAGGGCGAATGACATTTCCGTGGAAGAGCGCTCTGAGGCCATCCGGGGTTTCTGCGAGACCATTGAGGCGGCAGGGTATACGCCCATGATCTACGCCTCCACCTACTGGTTCTGCTCGGCGCTTGATCTTTCAAAGCTGGGCAAGTACGAGTTCTGGCTGGCAGCTTATGATACGCCCCAGTTCCCCTACCATGTAGAGGGCTGGCAGTATGCATCGGACGGGTCGGTTCCGGGAATCTCCGGAAATGTGGACCTGAATGTCTGGATGCGATAAAGGGAGGAACAAACAATTATGTGGTACGAAGAGAGTGTATTCTATCAGATCTATCCCCTGGGTTTCTGCGGGGCACCTTATGAAAATGACGGCCTGGAGGCACACCGGATTCTGAAGGTTTTGGACTGGATCCCCCATCTTACAAAGCTGGGGATCAATGCCGTATACTTCTCACCGGTATTCCGCTCGGATACCCATGGTTATAATACCCAGGATTATTCAGTGATCGATAACCGCCTCGGTTCCAACGAGGATTTTAAGAAGGTGGTGGATGCACTTCATGAGGCAGGCATCCGCGTGGTACTGGACGGAGTGTTCAACCATGTGGGCCGTGGCTTCTGGGCATTCCGGGATGTACTTGAGAAGAAATGGGACTCCCCCTATAAGGACTGGTTCCATATCTCCTTCGACGGCAATTCCAACTACAATGACGGCTTCTGGTATGAGGGCTGGGAAGGCAACTACGACCTGGTAAAGCTGAATCTCAGGAACAATGATGTGGTGGAGCATATCTTCAGCGCGGTCCGTGGCTGGGTGAATGAGTTTGATATCGATGGTCTCCGTTTGGATGTGGCGTACTGCCTGGATCATGATTTCCTGCGGCGCCTGCACGGATTGGCGCGGGAGATCAAACCGGAATTCCTGCTTCTGGGTGAGCTGCTTCATGGTGATTATGCACAGTTCGTGAATCCGGAGATGCTGGACAGCTGCACCAATTATGCATGCTACAAGGGGCTTTACAGCAGCTTCAATTCCATGAATATGTTTGAGATCATTCATTCCCTGCAGCAGCAGTTCGGACCGGAACAGTGGTGCCGGTATCGCGGAATGCATCTTATGTCCTTTGTGGATAACCATGATGTGACCCGTGTGGCAAGCATCCTGGAAAATCCGGCACATTTGCCGCTGATCTATACGCTGGCCTTCGGTATGCCCGGCTTCCCCCAGATCTACTACGGAAGTGAGTGGGGTGCAAAGGCCACAAAGCAGGAGGGCGATCCGGCCCTTCGTGCATGCTTCGAGAAGCCTGAATGGAATGAACTGACAGACCATATCGCGAAGCTGACAGAGATCAAGAAGAACAGCGAGGCACTGAATTACGGATCCTTCCGTTCCGTCCTGCTTACGAATAAGCAGTGTATCTTCGAACGCAAGACGGAGAATGAGAGAGTTCTGGTTGCCATCAATGCAGACAGTGAAGCCTTCACGGCTCACTTCGATGCAGGCTGTGGCCAGGCAGACGAACTGATCACCGGAACCCTCCACGACTTCGGAGGTGGCTCCGAACTCCCACCGTACAGTTCGCAGGTATGGAAGATGGAACGATAAGAGAGTACTATTGGAACGATAAGAGCGTACTATTTGATGTAGCCGAGAATATAAAAGGCCGGGATGTGTGCTTGCACAATCCCGGCCTTTTATATTCTCGGCGTACCTGCGAAGCAGGACCGAAAACGAACGCCGCAGCCGGGAGCGCCGAAGGCGCGGCAGATGCGCGAAGCGCAGATGGGCTGCGGTCGAACGATTTTCGGAACATCAAATAGTATTACCCGGCGTGCCTGCGAAGCAGGACCTCAAAATAATTCCATAAATACTGCTCGTCCATCCGTACATTTGATATAATAGTCATGATGATGACGCAGGAGGACTACGATATGAGAAAGCCCTTACATAGAATATCAAACCGAATCTGCAAACGGGGCGCATTATTCCTTGCCTCCGTCATGCTTCTCACGCTCTGCTCCGGCTGCGGAAGCGGCGCCGGAGGGACGACAGGCGGGACGGAATCCGGGACGGGAACCTTCTGGACACGGGAACCGGGAACTGTAGAACCGTCCACCGTGGAACCTTCCACCATCGAACCAACCACCATAGAACCCATACAGGGCAGGATCAAGGACGGGGATCTGGTGGGCAGCGACGGGAAGCCTCTTCGGAATCAGGTCATTCTGGTGGTGGAGCGTTCCAATTATGCAGAGGGAATTGAGTGCCATGGGATCGCAATTACAAGCATGGGCCGGCTCTACAGTTATGATTTCGGAGGTGGAAGCTTTTACCCTGATGGCGGATCATCCTTAGGAGATAAGCTCAACCTGCTTGTCAGCAGTGTGGCTCCCTCAGGAACGGTTGATCAGGAGCTGCTGGCCGAGATCTATGAATATGGAATGAAGATCAATACCTCTGCAAAGATGAACGTGGTGAACGAGGCCTGCGATTACGGTGAAAACAGTATCATTTTCAGAAACCCGGAGACGGGCGAACTGATCACCTGTTATGAGCAGGGCGATAATACGGGTTATCTGGAGGATGAGAATGCCAAAAAGCTTGCGGATCTCTGGATGGATGAGAGAGATCAGGCGATTCAATATACGGACGAGCAGCCGGACCGTCTGTTTATCGGGGGAGATATCCCCATGGACAGCATCCACAGTGGCAGGATCGAACTGGATGACAGTTCGAAAAAATACTTTATCGCAGAAAATGATGATGCACTCCGCAGGTTTGCGAAGGAGAAGGGATTCGATGTGGAGCCTTTCCTTTCGGGAATGGAGGAGTATTGGAAAAATGCAGATAAGGTCTATTTCCTGCAGGTCAACAATGTTGTAAATACCGGTGTGGATTTTAAGACCGCGGGCATTCTTTTCGGAGACGGATCCTTCCGGTTCCTGGAATCTCCGGATAATCGTTACGAAGAGGATGGGGAAGTGGATCCCAGTCGTCTGGACGGATATATCTATATTGCTGCATTTCCGACGGCTTCGCTGGAGATGGATGCATCACAGTGCCTGACTGAAAGAGGAGAGCCCTGGATTGTTCTGAAGTAGAGGAGTATGAAAATGAAACGAAAACTTTTTAGAAAAACTGCATATCTGCTGACCAGAGTCATTTTAACTGCCGGGCTTTGTACAGCCTGCGGCTCTTCAACCGGAAATACCGGAGGAAAAGCAGAGGGTGGGGCCGGGAAACCGGAACCATATACACTTCCCGACAATGAGATCATTTTTCTGAACCACTACACCAACGGTGCCTGGGGGAGACATTGCAGCGGAAGCTATATCCGCAGTGACGGAAGAGTGTACAGCTATGACTTCAGTACTCAGGGGTATGATTATTCCCGTGGGATGGATCTGATGGATCGTCTGGCTCTGTGGGAGAAGCACTTTGAGCCGGTGGGACAGGTGGACAGGGAGTTCCTGGAGGAGCTTTATGATTATGGCATGAGGATCGATCCGGATGCGGAGATGGACCTGGATCCGGAGACGGCCTGTGACGCCGGGGAAGATGAGCTTATCTTCAGAAATCCGGAAACCGGGACCGAGATCATATGCTATGAATGGGGAGACACGACCGGTACTCTGGATGATCCGTACGCCCATAAGTTGGTGAAGCTCTGGAAGAGTGAAAGTAAGGAGGCCATCAAAACGGTGGGGGATGCCAATACGGAAAGATATCGTCTCTTTACGCAGAACGATATTCCTGTCACGACATTGAATCACTATGTGGACATTCCCGCAGGTGACAACGGGTTTTATGTGGTGAAAAGCACGGATGCACTTCGGAAAAATGCGGAGAAGCTCTGGGGACTTAAGGCGGATGATCTCCTTAAGGAGTTTGAACAGAAGGTAAATGAAGGCGTGGATCCGGGCTCTTATTCATACTACAATGTATGTGATGAGAACTGCGTTTATTTTCTGAGGTTCCAAAACTTTTCGACAATGGGACATATACGGGATACGGATGGGTTCTGTTTGAAAGAAGGTGTTTACGGATTCCTTCCGTCGGATGCAGACCATGATCCCGGACCGGATGAGACCGTGGCGGAAGCTATGGACGGCTATATCTATATTGCTGCCGTTCCGGTCTACGAGCTGCCGGACGATTTTCATTTCACGGATCCCGACGGAAATGAATGGAAGGTGGTGGAATAATGCACAAATGAGTTTAGAGATTTTGTAGGATAGGATTTTTCGTAGAAGATGTGTATAATAAATAGGGTTATTGGTGACCCGCAACTATTCCATTTTAAGGTAAAGGGGGATAATATGAACAAGAAAAATGCTTTGATCGTGATGGCTGTGGCTTTGGCACTGATGCTGATAGGAGATATCCTTCCGTTCGCAGATTTGGTCGGAATCAAGATATCGCTCTTCGGAATCGCAACCGTTCTTTGGCTGCTCCTTGGTGTCGCTGCAATCATATTCCTGTATTTCGGTAAGGGAACGCTTGCACTGGTCTTCGGACTCCTTTCTGCAGGCGGACAGTTCCTTTCCTTCTTCGTGAATATGTCAGATGCCAACAAGCTGGGTCTTGATAAGGGGATCGGTTTCTGGATAGTACTTCTCAGTGCCATCGTAATGCTGGTTGCAGCTATTATGGCCTTCCTCGGAAGCAAGACTGCGGCAGCTGCTGAGTGATCGGAAGTATATCATATATGTGACAGTGGGGAGGTTCCGGTGTTGCATGAATAAAGAAAACCTTGCGGTGTATCATGAAAATGTCACACCGCAAGGTTTCTTGTTTTTTACGCTGGATTTGTTACTTGCTCAGCATATTGATACCGCCGAGACTCAGCAGTCCGATGATCACACCTGCCAGAAGGACGCCGCCCATTACGGCTGCGGTACTTTTCTTGAAATCCATATCCAGGAAGGATGCAGCCAGCATTCCTGTCCATGCGCCTGTTCCGGGGATGGGGATCCCGACGAAAAGGAGCAGTGCCCAGTACAGTCCGCGTCCGGCCTTTGCCTTCAGCTTCTCACCACCTGAGTGCCCTTTCTCGATACAGAAGGTGAAGAAGCGTTTGGTGTATTTCTTGTCCTTGCCCCATTCCAGGACTCTTCTTGCGAAGAGGTAGATGATGGGGACCGGAAGCATATTTCCGATGATGCTAATGATGTAGGCACCAAGTAACGGCACCGGCGGATCCAGCACCAGAGTGCCGATGGGGATCGCACCACGAAGCTCCACAAGAGGAACCATGGATATTAAGAAAGTCAGAAGATAACTCGTGAACATGTCAGGGTCTCCTTACCATATCAAAATCTGTTTGCGCATAAAACGCCATGATTATAGCAGAAAGAAATTCAGTTGGCAATATGTGATGAATATGCATGGTAAAAAAGACTTGACAGGACGACATTCCCTGTGATACTCTATCGGTCGATGAGCTGCCGTAGACAGCAGGTGCTTTTGGCGTAACGGATTCCTACCTGCCGAGGAAGTGTTCGTGATCATAACGAATGTTTACTTCTGTTCTGCGCGTGCGCAATGCAGAAGTTTTTTCTTTTTTAAACGTGCGGCCATTAATACTATAAGGAGGTACGTTTCAGTGGCAAAGATTGAAGAGAAGCAGCCGATCGTTGCGGAGATCAAGGAAGCCCTTGACGGTGCGAAGAGCGTAGTCCTGGTTGACTATCGTGGTCTTACCGTTGCTCAGGATACAGAGCTTCGTCGTAACGCCCGCAAGGAAAATGTGATCTACAAGGTGTACAAGAACACCATGGTAAAGCTTGCGATCGACGGCACAGAGTGGAGCGAGCTGGCTAAGGACCTGGAAGGCCCGACAGCAGTTGCTATTTCCAAGGAAGATGCAACAGCACCGGCACGCATCATGGCTGAGTTTGCAAAGACAGCAAAGAAGCTGGAGCTGAAGTCCGGTATCGTAGAGGGAACCTACTACGATCAGGCAGGCATCCAGACCATTGCAACCATTCCGTCTCGGGAAGTTCTTCTTTCCAGACTGCTTGGATCCCTGCAGTCTCCGATCGCAAATCTGGCTCGGGTACTCAATCAGGTAGCAGAGAAGCAGGCAGAGGCGTAAGCATTTACGCAGCGTGAAGACACGCAGACTGACAAATCGTGCCGGGGCACGAAATCAATTCAAAATTTAAATGGAGGATAAAAAAATGACTATTGAAGAATTTGTAGCAGAAATTGACAAGCTCTCCGTTCTTGAGCTGAATGAGCTTGTAAAGGCAATCGAAGAGAAGTATGGTGTATCTGCAGCAGCAGGCGTTGTTATGGCAGCTGCTCCGGGCGCTGCAGCAGCAGCTGAGGAGAAGACAGAGTTCGATGTTGAGCTGACAGAGGCTGGCGCTAACAAGATCAAGGTTATCAAGGTCGTTCGTGACATCACAGGTCTTGGTCTGAAGGAAGCTAAGGAAGCTGTAGAGAGCACACCGAAGGTACTTAAGGAAGGCGTTTCCAAGGAAGAGGCTGAGGATCTTAAGGCTAAGCTCGAGGCTGAGGGCGCTAAGGTTACTCTTAAGTAATCACCGCATAAAGCGTATAGAAAGGGAGATGCTGCAGGGGTTGCGGCATCTCCCTTTTACTCTTATTTTTACTCCTGAATTCTATCTGATATTTCTTTTGATTTTTGCAGGATTTCTTCTTGCATTTTATATTCCGCTATGATATTATATTAAATTGTCATTATAGGCTAACGTGGGTTTCTATGCGTATCTCGATTAGCCTTACGGTTTTTGTGCGCAAAATTCGGTG
>CADBRW010000291.1 GCA_902797155.1 uncultured Lachnospiraceae bacterium | reverse complement strand
TTGTAACCTTCCCAGGTCATGAATCCGATCAGCGGGTTCTTACCAAGTGCCAGCTCACCGTCACAGGTGGAAGCACCGTCCGCGATCACCTCACCGGCACGAACGCGGTCACCGCGCTTTACGATGGGGCGCTGGTTCATGCAGTTACCCTGGTTGCTGCGGGCGAACTTGATCACATGATACTCATCCAGTTCTCCGTCATCGGTACGAACCTGGATCAGCTCGCTGGAAGAAAGCTCAACGACACCGTCGCGCTCGCAAAGGATACATACGCCGGAGTCCTCTGCCGTCTTGGATTCCATGCCGGTACCGACTACCGGGGAATCCGTCTTCAGAAGCGGCACGGCCTGACGCTGCATGTTGGAACCCATCAGCGCACGGGTGGTATCGTCATTCTGCAGGAAGGGAACCATGGAGGTTGCCACGGAGAATACCATCCGCGGAGATACGTCCATCAGATCCACATTTGCCTTCGGGAACTCAGATGTGATATCTCTGAAACGTCCGGCAACGTTGTTTCTTTCAAAATGTCCGGCCTCATCCAGGGGTTCGGAAGCCTGGGCAACAATATAATTATCTTCTTCATCGGCAGTCATGTAGACTACTTCGTCTGTAACCACCGGATTCTCCGGATCGGACTTGTCCACCTTACGATAAGGTGCCTCAACAAATCCGTACTCATTGATCCTTGCAAATGTAGCAAGGGAGTTGATCAAACCGATGTTCGGACCTTCCGGGGTCTCAATCGGACACATACGACCGTAATGCGTATAGTGTACGTCTCGAACTTCCAGACCAGCACGGTCACGGGACAGACCGCCGGGACCAAGAGCCGACAGACGGCGCTTGTGGGTAAGCTCGGACAACGGGTTGTTCTGATCCATGAACTGGGACAGCTGTGAGGAACCGAAGAACTCCTTCACTGCGGATGTCACCGGCTTGATATTTACCAGAGACTGCGGAGTGATGGTCTCGATATCCTGTGTCTGCATACGCTCGCGTACCACTCTCTCCAGACGGGAAAGACCGATACGATACTGGTTCTGCAGCAGCTCTCCTACGGAACGGATACGGCGGTTACCCAGGTGATCGATATCATCGGAGTTGCCGATACCGTATTCCAGATGCATGTTATAGTTAACGGATGCATAAATGTCATCCACGGTGATATGCTTCGGAATGAGGTCGCCGACACTTGCCTTGATGGCCTCCTTCAGCTCTTCTGCATCCTCATACTTCTCAAGCAGCTCGGCAAGCACCGGATAGTAAACATCCTCGGTGATTCCAAGCTCTTCCGGATCCACATCACCAAGGCGGTCCGAGATCCAGGGCTTGATGTCAACCATCATATTAGAGAGGATCTTAACATTTCTCTCCTCTGTCTGTACCACAATATAAGGAACAGCAGCATCCTGAATCCGCTTTCCTGCGTGGCGGGACAGAATCTCGCCCTGTGCATACATAACCTCACCGGTCACGGGATCGATAACATCCTCTGCAAGGATGAAACCGCGTACACGGTTGCGGAATGCAAGCTTCTTATTAAACTTATAACGACCGACCTTGGCAAGATCATAACGTCTTGCATCAAAGAACATGCCATGTACCAGGCTCTCGGCGCTTTCTACTGCAAGCGGCTCGCCCGGTCTCATCTTCTTATACAGTTCCAGAAGACCTTCCTCATAGGAACGGGACGGATCCTTCTCAAAACTGGTGGTCAGCTTCGGCTCATCGCCGAACTTCTCCAGGATCTCCTCATTGGAGCCCAGGCCCAGGGAACGAAGGAATACCGTGATCGGAACCTTTCTATTGCGGTCAACCCGCACCCAGAACACGTCATTTGCATCTGTTTCGTACTCCAGCCATGCACCGCGGTTCGGGATCACGGTACAGGAGTACAGAGGACGTCCGGTCTTGTCGTGCTCCATAGCATAGTAGATGCCGGGAGAACGAACCAACTGGCTTACGATGACACGCTCCGCGCCATTGATAACGAAGGTACCCGTCTGGGTCATCAGCGGAAGGTCTCCCATAAAGATCTCATGCTGATTGATCTCGCCGGTCTCGTTATTACGGAGACGTACATTAACTTTAAGGGGTGCTGCGTAGGTAGCATCCCGCTCCTTACACTCTTCGATCGTGTACTTGATATCATCTTCGCAAAGCTGATGGGAAACGAATTCCAGACTCAGCTTTCCGGAGAAATCCACGATCGGAGAAATGTCACGAAAGGCTTCTGTCAGGCCTTCTGTCAGAAACCACTTGTAAGAGTTTACCTGAACACCGATCAGGTTCGGCATGTCCAGTACCTCTCGCTTGTTGGAGTAACTCATTCGTGTGCATTTTCCGGATTTGATCGGACGCATTCTGAATTTTTTCATT
>CADBRW010000290.1 GCA_902797155.1 uncultured Lachnospiraceae bacterium | reverse complement strand
TCCCTCTCTCATTGACAAACCACCGCTAAACGCACATAATGATATACGGTAATAGTTATCCAATTCAAGGAGTTTGCTATGTCTATTTGGTCCAGATCTTTCGGAGATTTTTTCAGAACTAACTGGTGGCCGGATTCCGACTTTCATAGCAGTCCCTTCTCGCCTTCAGGGCCGGAACAGGGAGGTAACATGAACTACGGAGGCTATGGTGGCTACGGACAGAATACAGGCTACGGCATGGGAGGCTATGGTCAGAATCAGGGCTACGGTTCCCAGAACGGTGCGGCCCCGCAGGACGTTGACCCCACCTATGCCGTGCGGCTGTCCTTCACCTTCGCGGATTCCATCGGCAGGAAGCGGAGTCTCTATCCCTCGGAGGCTGAGGTCAGTCTGTCCGAGAAGCTGCGCTATGATTATCTGGCCTTCATGGGCTATCTCTATGATCCCCAGAGTGCGGAGCCCGTACGTCAGGTGGAGTATGCCAATCAGATCCTGGAGCTTCGCCAGACCACGAAGCGGTTCTTCGCCTTCCGTCAGGAGAATTCACTGAAGCCGGACTTCCTAAATGAGGTTCCGGTGAGTCTCAAATATTTCGCAAAGGCGGATCTTGCAGGAGGAAAGGGCACAAATACGCCACCCGGTGTGTCCCGTTTTCTGGTGAACACCTTCCGTGACCTGGGCATCGAATATATCGCCTACGGCGGAGTCAGCGAACAGGAATTGAAGCGCCTCACGGATTACCTGATGATGCTGAACAACTTCCTCAGGTCCTGTAATCTGTTCTTTGTCCCGGATCCCCTGCGTCGTGGCGGCAAGGGCGATCCGTCTTATGGCGTGCCTGGAATGAAAAGTGCCATGCCGGATGCAGGGGTGGATATGTCCACGGCAGCCGGTTACTACGAGGATGATTCCGTGGTTCATACCCTCTTCGAGGGCGTGAAGGGCCCCGAGGTTCCCGAAAGATACAGGAACGGTATCGATATGCCGGAGAAGGCCCGCCCGGGCAGAAATATGAGCGGGCAGGCGGAGAAGCGGGAAGAGAAGAAGGAAGAACGGATGGAGGTCCGAAAGGATACCCGCAGGGAAAAATATGCGGATTCCTACAAAAAGGAAGAGGAAGATAACCGGAGTCTGGATGACCTTCTTGCGGAGCTGGACCGTCTCATCGGGCTGGACAGCGTGAAGGAGAATCTGAACAATCTGATCAATGTTATCCGTATCCGGAAGCTGCGTGAGGAAATGGGACTGGCCCAGCCGGACATGTCCCTGCACCTTGTATTTTCCGGCAATCCCGGAACCGGCAAGACCACGGTGGCCCGATTGCTGGCCAAGATCTACAAGGCTTTGGGCGTGGTCAGTGAGGGTCAGCTGGTGGAGGTGGACCGAGCCGGCCTGGTTGAGGGATATGTGGGACAGACAGCCCAGAAGACTCAGGAGGTCATCGACAGCGCCCTGGGCGGCGTGCTCTTCATCGATGAGGCCTACACCCTGACAAATAAGAAGGAAAGCGGCGACTACGGCCAGGAGGCTGTGGATACGCTGCTGAAACGAATGGAAGACGACAGGGACAGCTTTGTGGTGATCGCCGCCGGTTATACGGACCAGATGGAGGAGTTCCTGGAATCCAATCCCGGCCTTCGTTCCCGGTTCAGCAAGACCATAGAATTCGAGGATTACTCGGCGGAGGAGCTTTCCACGATCCTCATTGCCATGTGCGCTGCCCACGATTTCCGTCTGACAGAGGAAGCGGAGGCGGAGGTGCGCCGTCATTTTGAGGATCTGGTGGAGGAGAAGGAGGAAAACTTCGCCAATGCCCGCGAGGCCCGGAACTACTTCGAACGCTGCATCGAGCGCCAGGCCAACCGGCTGGTAAGCGACCCGGATTTCGACCGGAATGAAGTGATGACTCTGACCCTTTCGGATGTGACGGAGACGGAAGAGGAAGAATAAAAAGGAATCAGGTAAGATTTTCTTTGCATGATGGGGCATTCTGGTTTATAATACTGTTATCTTTGTGAATAAGAAAAGGATATCGATAGAATGAAGTTTATTCATATTTCTGATGTATATCTGGGATATGTTCCGGACCAGGGAAAGGAATGGAGCGAAGACCGGGCGAAGGAGATCAAATCCACCTTCGAACGGGTGCTGACAGACTGTAACGAGAAAGAGGTACAGCTGCTGCTCATCGCGGGCAATCTCTTCGCTGCGCCGCCTACGGTGGAACAGCTGGACTGGCTGGATGAGAAGCTTTGCACGCTGGAGCATACCAGGACCCTTCTGATCGCCGGAGGCGCGGATTACATCGCACCCGGAGCACCCATCGAGACCTATGAATTCAAGTCGAAGACGGTGGTGTTCCCCAGAGAGAAGACCACAAACGCCTATCTGAAGGGCGTAAATACCTGCGTGACCGGTTACAGCTACGGCCAGCCGGAGCACAGAGAGAACATACTGGAGACCATCGGACCCGGCCGCGAGAGCGCTTATAACATCCTGCTGGCCCACGGTGGTGACGCGGATCACATGCCCTTCCACAGAGAAGTGCTGGCCCGCAAGGGTTACGACTATGTGGCCATGGGCGGATCCAGAAAGCCCATCCACATCCTGAAAAACCGCATGGCCTATTCCGGATCGCCGGAGCCTCTGTCCGTTACGGATCAGGGCAAGCATGGCTACGTTCTCGGGGAAATGACGGAGGAGGGAACCCGGATCACCTGGTGTCCCATCGCCAGAAGAAGCTACATCCGTTTCAATTTCGATCTGAGGCCCGACATTTCCGGAGAAGAGATCACGAAGCTTGCTGAAGAGCAGATGATGAAAATGGGATACGAGAATATCTACAGCATCGTCATGCGCGGGTTCGCTTCCGAGTCTTTGAAGCCGGATTTCACGCGGTTGAAGAAGCGTTTCAACATTTATGAGATCGATGATCAGACCATTTCCTCCAAGGAGCAGGAGCTTCTTCGGGCGGAGAATGATAAGAACCTTGTGGGCGGCTTCGTAAGAGAGATCGAGGGCAGCTACACGGTAGATGAGAAGATCAGAGAGAAAGCTAGGCGTTACGGACTGGAAGCGCTGATCAGAGCGGGAGAATGATATGTATCTGACTAAACTTTTACTGAGAGATTTCGGTAAATTTCATAATGAGGAGATCACCCTGACCCCCGGCATCAACCTGATCGAGGGAGCGGAGGGCTCCGGTAAATCCACCATCCGGGAGTTCATCACCGGTATCATTTACGGTATCAGGAAGCAGCCCGGGGACAATCCCAACCGCAGAGCCTACGATGCCTGCAAGCCGGAGGGACGCAGCCGTTATTCCGGTACGGGCTACGCGAAGCAGGAGGACAAGACCTATCTCATCGACCGGTCCTTCCTGGCAGGAGCGCGGAAGACCTCCGTGCTGGACGTGCAGACCGGAAGGGAAATGAACCTGAAGAACCAGGATTCCCTGGCGGGAACCATACTTGAGACAGACAAGAACGGGTATCAGGATACCTATGTGATCGCCGAGGACAGCGGGAATCCGGCGGAGGAGCTGACGGAGTATCTGGGGAACAAGATCCAGACCGGCAGCGGCTCGCTGAACCGCAATAAGGCAGTGGAGTTCCTGAAGGCCGAGCAGAAGAAGCACAGCCCCCAGCCGCTGGTAAGACGTCTGGATGATCTGACAGAGAAGATCGAGAAGTACGACGATGTGGACGAGGCGCTGGAACAGAACAAGAAGGCCATGCGCCAGCTCACCGATGAGTTCGCCATTGAGGCTGCAAAGCGGAAGCGTGTGGCAAGGCAGCTGGTGGAAAATGAGGACGGTACCGTATCCTACAAGACGGATGAGGAGCTGGACAAGCGTCTGACCCGTCTCACCGAGGCCGAGAAGACCTACGGCGCATTGGATGAGGACGAGGACCAGGAGAAGAAAAAGAAGCTGACGGACAACTTCTTCATCATTCTGCTCACAGGCGTTTTGGTCATCGGCATCATCGCAGCCGTTGTATATCTGCTGCCCTTTGATGATGCAGTAAGGAAACTCTTCGTTATCTTTACGGCCATCTTCGTTATCATCACCATGCTGGACGGCTTCCGTGCCAAGGGATATTTCGAAGATCAGGAGGTGGAGGTCCCAACGGAGGACGATTTCAACCGCGTCCTGGAGGAGCTGGAAGAAGAGCACGAGATGAAGGAAGAGGCAGAGTTCGATATGACCTTTGCCAAGGAATATTCTGCAAAGAAGGACGAGCTGAAGGCGGAGGAATCTGCCCTTCTGGAGCGTAAGCAGAAGAGAGACAGGCTGAAGAAGGAATTCAACCAGGTATTCAAGAAGAAGAGCGAGCTGGAGGACGAGATCCGTGCCATCCATCTGGCCATCAGTACCATCGACGGGCTTTCCAGGAGATATCAGGAGGAGGCTGCAAAGACCTTCATCCCTTATATCTCCGAGTATCTGGAGCCCCTTACCGGCGGACGCTTCCATGAAATCCGCTTCAATGCAGGCGAGGGCCTTATGGTAGATGGCCCCGGCGGAAATTTCGCTCTGGATGTGCTTCCGGAGGACCTGGCAAGCCGGGTATACCTGGCAGTGCGCCTCAGCATCGCAGGCCGCATGTCCTCTGAGCAGCTGCCGCTTGTGATCGACGATGTGGTACATTTTACAGGGGAAGCAGATGCAAATGCCTTCCTGGACGTACTGGACGGGATCCGTCAGGAGCAGATCGTTCTCCTGACTTCGGACAGCTGGCTCCGTCGTGCCATGGAAGCAAGAAATATGTCCTACAATCATGTGACTTTGTAAGCTGAAAAGCACCCCCGCCGCAGGGCGGGGGCGCTTTGTGCGTATAGTGCATAGAACAGGCAGGAACAGGAAATGCAATATAAGCGCGAAATCCGGGGAGTGATCCCCACGCCGGAGGAGATGGAACGGCAGCTGCAGGAGGCGAAGGAACGAAGAGAAGCTTCCTGGGAAAGGCTGTGCCACAGGGCGGAGGACATCCGGATCATCGATTTTCATGTACATACATTTCCGGAGAAGATCGCGGAGCGTGCGCTGAAGCAGCTGTCGGAAGACAGCGGTTCGCGGCCATTCACAGGGGGGACGGTGCGGGAGCTTCGGGCATCCATGCAGGAGGCAGGGGTGGATCTTTCCATAGCCCTTCCCGTGGTGACGAATCCCGGAAAGGTGGCCCACATCAATCTCACCGCAGCAGAGCAGAACGAGCATGTGGACGAGACCGGGATCCTGTCCTTTGCGGGCATTCATCCCGCAGCCGAGAACTACCGGGTGCTGCTCCGGCAGGCGAAGGAGCTGGGCATTAAAGGGATCAAGCTCCATCCGGACTATTACGGCATCGCCTTTGATGATCCCAGGACCATGAAGCTGATCGATTATGCCAGTGAGCTGGACCTGATCATCATCACCCACGCAGGAACGGACATCGGCCTGTATCCGCCGGTCTGCTGCACCGTGGACAGCATCGTGCATGTGATGGATACCGTGGCACCCCCGAAGCTGGTGGCGGCCCATATGGGCGGCTGGAACAACTGGGACGAGGTGCTGACGAAGCTGGCAGGACGGCCCCTCTGGGTGGACACCGCATTTTCCCTGGGGGAGATCGAGTGGCTGACGCCGGACTCCGCAAAGTACGGATTTCATCAGCTGCCGGATAAGGAATTCTTGGAGCTGGTGCATGCTCTCGGAACGGACCGGGTGCTCTTTGCAACCGACAGTCCCTGGGCAGAACAGAAAGATTATGTAAACCGTATATCGGCCATGCCCTTTACGGAAGAAGATAAGCAGAAGATCTTCGCGGGCAACGCGAAGAAGCTGCTGGGAATTATAGCAGGAGGTTGATCATGTCGAAACTCTTAGAGATACAGAATCTGCATGTAAATGTGGGAGAGAAGGAGATCCTTCACGGTGTGGATCTGGCCGTGGGTCAGGGAGAGACCCATGTCATCATGGGCCCCAACGGTGCGGGTAAGTCCACGCTGGGCCATGCCATGATGGGCAATCCCGGGTACACTATTACCGAGGGCAAGGTGCTCTTTGACGGAAAGGACCTGACGGAGGAATCCGCCACGGACCGTGCGAAGGCGGGACTCTTCCTGTCCTTCCAGAACCCCATCGAGGTGCCGGGCATTTCCCTGTCCAACTTCATCCGGAACGCACTGGACCAGCGCACCGGCAAGCGGGCGCGGCTGTGGGAGTTCCGCAAGAGCCTGGAGAAGCGGATGGCACTGCTGGGCATGGACAAGTCCTATGCGGACCGTGACCTGAACGTGGGCTTCTCCGGCGGTGAGAAGAAGAAGGCGGAGATCCTGCAGATGCTGATGCTGAACCCTTCCCTGGCGATCCTGGACGAGACGGATTCCGGACTGGACGTGGATGCGGTGCGCATCGTATCCGAGGGTGTGAAGGAGTTCCAGGCCACCAGCAACGGTGCCCTTATCATCATCACCCACAGCACCCGGATCCTGGAATCCCTGAAGGTGGACTATACCCACATTTTAGTGGACGGAAAGCTGATCAAGACCGGTGATGCGGCCCTGGTGGAGGAGATCAACCGCGGCGGCTTCGAGAAGTACGTATAGAGGAACGTTATGGACGAGAAGAAAGAGAAAACCTATGTGGAGGACGTGAACCGCAGTCTTTACGACTTCCGCTACGGTTACAACGAAAAGGATTATTACAAGGTGGATGCGGGTCTCACCCCCGAGATCGTGGAACAGATCTCCGAGGAGAAGAATGACCCGGACTGGATGCGGGAGTTCCGCCTGCAGTCCCTCCGCACATTTTACGAGACGGAAATGGTGAACTGGGGCCCGCCCATTGACGGGCTGCAGATGGACAATATCGTCACCTACGTGAAGCCGAAGGGGAAAATGAGCGCGGACTGGGAGGATGTTCCCCAGGACATCAAGGACACCTTTGAGCGGCTGGGTATCCCCAAGGCTGAGCGGGAGTCCCTGGCGGGAGTCGGTGCGCAGTACGATTCCGAGCTGGTGTACCACAATGTGCGGGAAGAGGTTGCCGCTCTGGGCGTGGTCTACACGGATCTGGAATCCGCCATGCATGGGCCCTATGCGGAAATGATACAGTCCCATTTTATGAAGCTGGTACCTCCCACAGACCACAAGTTCGCGGCGCTTCACGGCGCGGTGTGGTCCGGCGGATCCTTCGTATATGTACCGCCGGGAGTGAAGGTGGAGATCCCCCTTCAGTCCTATTTCCGGTTAAATGCACCGGGGGCCGGTCAGTTCGAGCACACCCTGATCATCGTGGATGAAGGGGCGGACCTGCATTTCATCGAGGGCTGTTCCGCACCGAAGTACAATATCGCAAACCTGCATGCAGGCTGCGTGGAGCTCTTTGTGGGGAAGAACGCGAAGCTGCGTTACTCCACCATCGAGAACTGGTCCAAGAACATGTACAACCTGAACACCAAGCGGGCGAAGGTGGAAGAGGGCGGCCGTATGGAATGGGTTTCCGGCTCCTTCGGTTCCCATGTGTCCTACCTTTACCCCATGACCATCCTGCAGGGCGACGGATCCCGCATGGAATATACGGGCATCACATTTGCAGGGGAAGGACAGAACCTGGATACGGGAATGAAGGTGGTGCACAGCGGAAAGAATACCACCTCCGCAGTGAACGCCAAGTCCATCTCCAAGTCCGGCGGTATCAGTACCTTCCGGAGCGCGGTGGTGGTGGGAAAGAACGCTGCGGGCGCCAAGTCCGCGGTGGACTGCTCGTCCCTCATGCTGGACGATATCTCCCAGTCGGATACCATTCCGGCCATGGACGTTCGGACCAAGGACGCCCAGATCGGACACGAGGCGAAGATCGGAAGGATCAGCGATGACGCGGTATTCTACCTGATGTCCCGCGGGATCTCGGAGGAGGATGCAAGGGCCATGATCGTCAGCGGCTTTGCGGACACCGTGTCCAAGGAGCTGCCGCTGGAGTATGCCGTTGAGATGAACAACCTGATCCGTCTGGAGATGAAGGGGACGGTCGGATAGAACAGGAAGGAACAGAGAATGATAGCAGAAAATGGTATGATCCGTGTGAATCCCCTGCCGGCACCGACCTGGCGCTGGCTCAGGATCAACGATACAGAGCTGCAGCTTCCCGAGGATGTGACGGAGGCGCTGGTGGAGACGGAGCTTCCGGCGGATGCGTCGGAGGAGACGGGATCCCTGCAGGCTTCGGCGGATGCGTCGGGTGCTGATGAGATGCCGGCGGTCTCGGCGGATGCGTCGGAGACCGGGATGCAGACGTTCACGGAAGAGGAATATGACCGGATCCGGGAGATGGAGACGGGCATGGGACGGGACTTCGCCGACTATATGATGACCGCCCCCGTGGACCCCTTCCTCTGGAAGGCGGGAGAAGCTGAAAAGACTGAGGAACCGCTTGTGTTCCGCATTTTCAATACAGGACTGGAGAGCAGCGCGAACCGCTTCTTCTTCTCTGCGGAGAAGGACAGTGAGTTCACGGTGGTGCAGTATCTTTCCAAGGACGACGCCCGGGATATGACAGAGTCCGGGGATGCGCCCGTGTATTCCTTTGTGGATACAAGAGTCCTTGTGGCAGAGGGCGCGAAGGTGCATCTGATCCAGATCGCGGATTCCGCTCCGGAAATGTGCAGCTGCTTTGACGTGGGTGCCTGCGTGGCGGAGGGCGGAAGCTTTGACATCCTGCAGATCGGCATGGACGGAAGGAGCTCCTTCTTCGGCGCGGCGGCAGATCTGGCCGGAGCAAACGCACATTTTGCCGTGGAAACCGCATACCGGGTGGGTGCAGGGCAGCATGTGGACATGAATTACGTGGCGCGTCACCGCGGCGTGAACACGGAATGTGAAATGGATATCAAGGGCGTGCTGACGGACGGGGCTTCCAAGTCCTGCCGGGCCACCATCGACTTCATCCGGGGCTGCAAGGGAGCCAAGGGCGACGAGCGCGAGGACGTGCTGCTGCTGGGTGAGGACATCGTGAACAAGACCATTCCGCTGATCCTCTGTCAGGAGGAGGATGTGGAGGGTGCCCACGGGGCAACCATCGGCGATCTTTCGGAGGAGATCCTGGGGTATTTCCGGTCCAGGGGCATCGATGATGAGCTGGCTTACCGGCTGATGGCCACCGGACGGCTGCTGGGCAGCATTGAGAAGGTTCCGGTGAAGAGCCTGAGGGATGTCCTGATGACGGAACTCGGAGAGGAAATTGAGGATGAATAAATGGACAGAGGAGGTCCGCAGGGACTTTCCCTTCTTTGATAAAACCGAACTGGCATACCTGGACAATTCTGCAACCACCCAGCGTCCGCGGGCGGTGATGGAGGCGGTGGAACATTTTTATTATCATAAAAATGCCAATCCCTTCCGGGGGCTGTATGACCTGTCCGTGGAAGCGACGGATGCCTACGAGGCCGCAAGGCAGCGGGTGGCGGATTTCATCAACGCGGAGTCTGCCTCGGAGATCGTATTCACCAGAAATGCGTCGGAGAGCCTGAATCTCGTGGCCTTCAGCCTGGGAGAGCTGGTGCTTTCGGAGGGCGATGAGATCGTGTGCAGCGTGGTGGAGCATCACAGCAATCTGCTTCCCTGGCAGCATGCGGCGAGACGGGCCGGAGCAACGGTGAAGTATCTTTCGCCGGAGGCGGACGGAAGCTTCGCGCCTTCGAAGCTGGAGGAGCTGATGTCGGAGCGGACGAAGATCGTGGCCCTTACCTCCATGTCAAATGTCTTCGGACAGATGAATGACGTGAAGGCCCTGGCGGCGGTTGCCCATAGGTTCGGGGCGTATTACGTGGCAGACGGGGCCCAGAGCGTGCCCCACAGTGTGACGGATGTGCAGGAGCTGGACGTGGATCTCCTGGCATTTTCGGGCCACAAAATGCTGGCGCCCATGGGCATCGGCGTGCTTTACGGAAAAGAGAAGATATTGGATAAAATGCCGCCCTTCCTGACCGGCGGTGAGATGATCGAGACCGTGTCCCTTACGGAGGTGACCTACGCGGAGCTGCCCCACAAGTTCGAGGCGGGCACCGTAAATGCAGGTGGGGCCGTGGGTCTGGCAGCGGCCATCGACTATCTGGAGAAGCTGGGCATGGACCGGATCATGGAGCGGGAGAGAGAGCTGTCCCGCCTGGCCTTTGAGCGGATCAGTGCCATCCCTCACATACAGCTGCTGGGGGCGGACACCGCAGACGGGCATCACGGCATTTTCACCTTCCGGGTGGAGCAGGTGCATCCTCATGATGTGGCTGCCATCCTGGCAGACCAGAATCTGGCAGTACGGGCCGGGCATCACTGTGCCGAGCCCCTGCACCAACATTTACAGATCCCTTCCACTACCAGAGCCAGCCTCATGTTCTACAATACGGAGGAAGAGGTGGAGCGCCTGGCAGCGGGCATCGCCAGCATCCGGCCGTTTATGGGGTATACGGAGTAGAGGAGTAGATATGGAAAATCGTACATTTTACAATGAGATCCTGACGGAGCACAACATGCATCCCGTCCACAAGCATCCGCTGATCGATCCGACAGCCTCCATGCGTGGGGTGAATCCCTCCTGCGGAGACGATGTGACCCTGCAGCTGAAGCTGGGGGAGGACGGAATGATCGAAGACGGAGCCTTCATCGGCGACGGCTGCGCCATCTCACAGGCCAGCGCCGATATGATGCTGGAGCTGATCATCGGCCGGACCACGGAAGAGGCCCTGACCCTGAAGGACACATTTATGAAGATGATCAAGGGAAAGGTGTCCGAAGAGGAGCTTGAGATGCTGGAGGAAGCCTCCTCCCTGCAGGATATTTCCCACATGCCGGCACGTGTGAAGTGCGCCGTGCTTGGCTGGAGGACC
>CADBRW010000289.1 GCA_902797155.1 uncultured Lachnospiraceae bacterium | reverse complement strand
TGGATTGAGAAGAATAAACGGACTTCCTTCCTGGAGAATTTGGTGTCCGCCATAAGGGACCGGTTCTTTGGCTCACAGGTCTACTATCCACGCAGACAGGCACAGTGACAATACGGGAAGCATAGAAAGGAGCCACACACAATGGTAAACATTATCATGTTTGATAACGCAGAAGATATCCTGAATCTTACCGGCTTGACGACCCGCAATGAACTCTGGGATGCCGGTTTCAATCTTGATGACTGGGATGTTGGATTCTGCTGCGACAAAAAGATGCACGAGGAATACACTTATACCGATGAATACGATGGCCACGAATATGCGGAGTACGAATGGGTACCGGAAGCGCACTGGCTCGGTTTCCAAATGGAAAGCTACTGCGCCGGTTTCAACTACTGCGAATGCAACGGGAAGCACTACTACACCGTCCACCATTCGTGATGGAGGAATAGTCCATGTTCTTTGAAGATGATGACAGGAAATACAGACTTCTGGCGCCGGATGTGGATGACCTGCTCCGCTACTTTGATCGCAGGCACACACTGAATCCCACGTCCTCCACTGATGCCCTTCTTACGGCGGCATCCCCTATCTTTGATACCCTGGTCCCTCTGGCTCCTCTGAAGAAGAATGAAGAGGCGAAGGCCATATGGATCCGTATCCCGCGAGGGGAAATAACGGATTTTGCTTCTTTCGATGAAATGAAAGACTGCGATGCAGTTGATACATATGATGAATATGAACAGATGTGGCGGGATGAATATCCGGAAGAATTCAAATGGTATCAGCTCGTGGCAGTCCAGTCCTTCAACAAAGATGGCACACTCCGCTTTTATGCCATAAGCCTTGGCAACGAGACCGTCATCTCCGCGTCAACAGAAGACCATCTTTTCAGCGACAGTGACGGTTACTATGCAGAAGGTGCTGCCTGCAGGCTCTGCTCACTTATCATGCCGGCTCTGCAGGAATCCATGGAAATGCTGAGGTCCGGACAGTATAATGATCTGGTGGAAAAGGAACTCCCCTACCAGTTCCGGACGGGCGTGATCAAAAGGTCTGTCCTCTGGGATGCCAATCCCGAATCCAGGAAGTATGCCTATGACGGATTATCGGAGAAGACGGTACTAAAGTTCAGGGATCTTATCAGCTCCGGCATCAACAGCAAGGATCGGATAGACCGGATCAAAAGCTTCACCGCCAACGATTTCTTCCGCGCCTGCAGAACCGGGTATCAGGCTATCGGAAAGGACTGTGAAGGATATACCCTTTCCGAACTGTATATGCGCTACTCTGACGGCAGGGATGAAGGACTGACCGGAAAAGGCCACGGCCTCAATGAAGGTCCCGGCATTGATTTTGACTCTCCCGCCGCCTGGGATGAATGGTATTTTAACCGTACGCAGCATGGCGGGCACCCCTGGGAAGTGGTTCCCGGCGGAAACAGCACGCACATGGAGCTGTATGTGATGAATGACCGTCGGGATCTTGAATGGGATCTCCGCAGCAAAAAAATCACCAAAGATGAATATGACGAAAAGCTGAAATCGGCGGGGTACTATTTTGTGATCGCGGGTATGCAAAGGCAGTTTGAATCCGTGAGCTTTTACGTTTCCCTCTCCGAGGCTGGCATGCCGGTCATAATCGACGGGGCTGAGGAAATGATCGCAAGGCTCGACGGATCGGATTACATCGGAATCGTCCCGCACCATATGTACACCAGATACTGCGAAAGCCTTTTTCCGGCGAAGTATGGGGACATTGTCGACTTCACCCATGTGTATAAGAATGAGGATGCCTGGTTTGACAGGATCGAATGGCTGCCCGTGGAAAAGGCAGAGCTTAATTTATGATTCCTCGCGTTGATGAGAGGTGCAAGGTATGTGCACGAGATACTATATGGAACTTTCTCCAGAACTAAAACCTTATATTGACCGGGCGCAGTCTTCTCCTCTTACCGCACGGATGGTAGCGAAGCTGGCGCGGCCACTGAATACAGAGGGTGAGGTGCGGCCTACAGACATCGCTCCCGTGATCGCACCGGACTCCTCCCACTCCCCCACCGTCTTCCCCATGGTCTGGGGTTTCACGAATCCCAGGGAGGGAGGAAAACCTCTCGTAAATTGCAGGGTAGAAACAGCCGGT
>CADBRW010000288.1 GCA_902797155.1 uncultured Lachnospiraceae bacterium | reverse complement strand
TTTGGGTCGCATAATCCAGACATTTGATACAATACTCCGGATCCTTCTTCGGCTGATTGAATACACCATAGTCCATTCCGAACTGAACGGTGCCAAGACATAATTTCATATCATCCACCCCTGTCGCTTTGATCATTTTGCGTAATATTCAGCCACCTTCTTCACCGCCCGGATCACATCCTCCACATCCTGATCCGTCAGCGACGGATACAGCGGGATGCTCATGATGCCCTCATAAACCATTTCCGCATTCGGGCAAAGCCCCCTGTGATATCCGAGCTGTTCATAGTAGGGGAACCAGTAAACCGGGATATAATGTACCTGACACTGCACATTCTCCGCACTCATGGCATTGAAGAATTCCAGACGGGTACATTGGATCCTGTCAAAATTCAGACGAATAATATACAGGTGCCTGCAGGTATCGGACTCCGGAATCTCCTTCTGTACGATCAGCTGTCCGACCTTTGAAAATGCTTCATCATACCGTTTTACGATTTCCTGCCGTCTCCGCTTAAACTCTGTCAGTTTTCCCAGTTGATTATCCAGCAGAGCCGCCTGAAAATCCGTCATACGGTAGTTGTATCCCAGAAACGTCTGCTCGTAATACCAGGGTTCTCCTGTGGGATGTGCCATCTCCGCATCCTCATGTGTGATGCCGTGGGTCCTGCCCAGATACACCTTCTTAAATAACGCTTCGTTATTCGTTAATACGGCTCCGCCCTCGCCGGCGGTCACGGTTTTTACCGGATGAAAACTGAAACAGGTCAGATCTGCGATCGATCCAACCGGAGTCCCTTCATAGCAGGATCCGATAGAATGTGCCGCGTCCTCGATCAGCACCAGACCATATCGGTCTGCGATGTCTCTGAGTTCCTTCATCTGTGCAACCTGACCGGTAAAATCCACCGCAACGATGGCTTTCGTCCGATCCGTCACTTTCCTCTCTACATCGGCCGGATCGATATTATAGGTTTCCGGATCGATATCGGCAAATACCGGTTTTCCTCCGCAGTACAGCGCACAGTTTGCGCTGGCTGCGAAAGTAAGCGGCGTGGTGATCACTTCGTCTCCGGGTCCGATCCCGGCTGCCATGCAGGCCAGATGCAGCGCGGCCGTTCCGTTGGATACAAGAACCGCATACTTTGCACCCGTGATCTGTTTCAGATGCTCCTCAGCCCTGCTGACCATGGGACCGCAGGTGATATAGTCGCTTGTTAATGTATCTGCAACCGCCTTCACATCCGACTCATCAATACACTGATGTCCGTAATATATTTTTTTCTCCCGAACCGGAGTTCCCCCGAATATAGCAAGTTCCATAAAGCTCCTCTGATGTGCTCCGTATATCATCACTTCGCACATATTCCTGAATTATCTTTTGTATGATCCGAGTCAATGCTCGTCCAGATCCGTCTTCAGCCTGCTCCTGAGCTCCTCTACGGATAACCATTCCGTGTTATTTCCGGAGCTGTACTCAAATTCCGGTGCCACAGGTTTTCCGCCCGGGATCAGTTTTTCAGTGTTCCACCAGTCATAATGCGGGAAGATGATAAAATGCTTATCATACTCGTAGGTATGCAGAGAATCTTCCCTCGTCACCATGATCTCATGCAGCTTCTCTCCCTCGCGGATCCCCACCTCCGGCTTTTCACAGCCGGGCAGCATGGCCTCCGCAAGATCCGTGATCTTGAAGGAGGGGATCTTGGAGATAAATGTCTCTCCGCCTCTTGCCTCTTCCAACGCCTTGATCACCAGTTCCACTCCCTGCTCCAGACTGATCCAGAACCGGGTCATCCGATGATCCGTTATGGGAAGTTTCTTTTCTCCCCGATCGATGATGCTCTGGAAGAACGGGATAACGGAACCGCGGCTTCCTGCCACATTTCCGTAACGGACTACGGAGAACGTGGTCCCGTTTTCTCCGGAATATGCATTGGCTGCCGTGAACAGTTTATCCGACACCAGCTTGGTTCCGCCGTAGAGATTGATGGGATTTACAGCCTTGTCCGTAGATAGAGCTACCACCTTCTTTACCCCTGCATCAAGTGCTGCATCGATCACGTTGCATGCACCGTTTACATTGGTCTTGATCGCTTCGATGGGATTATACTCACAGGCCGGCACCTGCTTCAGTGCAGCCGCATGGATCACATAATCCACACCGTTCATGGCTCTCTGAAGTCTTTCTCTATCCCTCACATCACCAATAAAAAAGCGAAGAATATCGTCATACTTTTTGTAAGTATTTCTCATCTGAAATTGTTTAAATTCGTCTCTAGAATATATTATGATTTTCTTGGCT
>CADBRW010000287.1 GCA_902797155.1 uncultured Lachnospiraceae bacterium | reverse complement strand
TTCACCGGTCACCACATATTCGATCCCCCAGAAGCCGGAGGAGCTGGTGAGGGTACGGCTGTTGGTGAAGCCGATTTCACCGATGACGCGAAGCTCGGCGTCGACGAACCAGCCGAACCATACCACCAGAAGGATCAGAAGATCAAATGCGGCGTACATGGCCAGTTTCTTCTTCAGGATCTGGTGATGCAGCTTCCTGGTGATGGAATTCATTTTACGAAGAGGCTGGTCTTCGCGGTATTCGGTTCTTTGTTCAGCTTCCGCCATGACGGCCTCCTTTCTGTGTGATGTCTCTTGATATTCTTCGCAGTGCTTCCCTTTGCCCGGATTATCCCTCGGACTTGATGACATATCCTACACCGCGTACGGTCTGGATCATTTTTATGTCGTAGACCTCATCGATCTTGGAACGGATGTGACGGATGTAAACATCAACGATATTCGTTTCACCCAGGTAATCATATCCGCAGACACGCTCCAGCAGGGTGTCCCGGGGGAGTACGATGTCCATATTGGACAGCAGAGTTTCCAGCATCAGGAACTCTCGGTTGGTGAGATCGATGATGCTTCCGTTGTAGCGAACCTCCCGCTTGGGCATATCCAGAGTGAGAAGACCCCAGCGATAGGTTCCGTCGGCCTGTTTACCGTTCTTCTCTTCAGAGGCCTCGGCATTGAAGGAAGATCCGTCCTTGTCAGCATTCCGGAGAACTACGCGGATGCGGGCCAGCAGTTCCTCGATGGCGAAGGGCTTGGTGATGTAGTCCGATGCACCGGCATCCAGACCGGATACCTTGTCCATTACCGCATCACGTGCGGTAAGAAGGATAACGGGTACGTCCGATGTGGTCCTGAGACGGCGGAGTACTTCCAGACCGTTCAGGCCCGGAAGCATGATGTCCAGAAGGATCAGGTCAAACCCACCCTTCTGAGCTGTTTCCAATGCTTCGCGTCCGTCGCCGCATTTCATGACCTCGTAGCCTTCGTGCTTCAGTTCCAGTTCCACGAAGCGTGCCAGTTTTTCTTCATCTTCAACCACTAAAATGTTTGCCTGCATCCTGAACTCCCTTCTTTACATCACATTCGTTTTTACTTTTTATCGTTCTCTTCTTTATTGTTCTCTTGGTTATCGTATTTCTTTGCCAGCTCGTCGACTTCCTTTTTTGAGAAGGTTTCCAGTGGCTCGGTCGGTTCCGGCTCAGTTCTTTCCTTCTTATCAAAATCAGCCTTGCGGTCTACCTTTTCGCCCCACTTGTCGGCCTTCTGCTCCCATTTTTCCGCCTTGCGCTTTGCCTTCTCGGCGTAGTGCTCTTCACGTCGTGCCTGGCGCTCCTCCTGCCTCTCGGCTTCACTTCTGGATGAATGCTCATTTCGGTAGCTCTCGTGCATCCAGTCGGTTGCCTTGGTGCCGGCTTCGTCCATCATCCGGTTAATCTTGGACAGATCGTCCTTACCCACAAACTGGTATTTGACATCGAAGAAAAGAGAAATGACCAGCGCGATCACGGCGCCCAGATTGAAGAACAGAAAGATAAGTACCACCAGCAGGATGGGAAGACGGAACTTCTCTTCGCCGCGGTGGGAGACTACCAGGTAATTATCAAGACTCTTACGGAATGCGGTCTTCAGCAGGTGACCCAGCTGCTCACCGAAGGACGGATCGCTCTTGTCATCCTGGCTGCGGACAACGGCTTCCGGTACATTTTCATAGGACTTCTTCTCCTCGGCATTGGTGGAGAAGGAGGTCTGCTCGGGGGCCTTTGCCTGCCCGAGGCGCTCCAGATATACCATGGCATCCAGCAGATCGCCGTCGCAGGCACGGAGTGCGTCCCGCGCTTCCTCGTAGCTGACATCTGCCCGCTGTCTTAACTTTTCGACTTTATCTAATTCGTTCATACCGAATCCTCCGTTACGAATCGCATTTTGTCTTCCTTACAGTGACCATGTTAGCAAAGGAAGATGAACGAATCTTTGGTGCAACATTAATCTTTGATTAAAATGACGGGAAAATGTTAAGATCCTCCGCCCTGTCGGAAGGCGCATGAGCGTGTCATCCTGAACGAAGCGAAGGATCTCTTCATATCCGTTTATGCAAATGAGGCGGTGATGATCGCCATGGAATAAACCTCTGTCGCGGTACAGCCACGGGACAGGTCGTTGATCGGAGCGTTCAGACCCAGAAGGATGGGACCGTAGGCCTCGAAGTTACCCATGCGCTGTGCGATCTTGTAACCGATATTTCCGGCGTTGATATCCGGGAAGATAAATGTGTTTGCATGTCCGGCCACCTGAGAGGTGGGGAATTTCTTACTTGCTACGGCAGGAGATACGGCTGCGTCGAACTGCATCTCGCCGTCGATGGGGATCTCCGGATTGCGGAGCTTGGTCGCC
>CADBRW010000286.1 GCA_902797155.1 uncultured Lachnospiraceae bacterium | reverse complement strand
TGCTTCCATGGCTTCCTCCAGCCGGAAGGTGAAGAGCTTCCGGTCCCTGAATCGATACAGATAGGTTGCCGCCTTCTCTCCCGTGAAGAGTTCTACCGCACAGCGCCCTTCGCTAAAGGCAGAGAGCCAGTATGTCTCTTCCTCCTTCGTCCGGAACAGTCCCCGCTCCGTGTAGGGCGCCTGAAGTGCAACGGCGTCGAGCATTTTCTTTCGTTTCGCCATGGTCTTCTTCGCCTGGGCCTGACAGCGTTCCGCAAATGGATTCGTATCATAACCCATCTTTCCCACAGTATATTCTTCGCCGGTCCGCATCCGGAGGGTGATAAGATATCCGTTTTGCAGGATCTCCGAGGTATAGCAGAGTGGGATCCGCACTGCATGGCTGCTTTCAGGCAGCACGCAGACAGAGTCCTCATAGAGCCGGATCATTCCCCGTCCGGTCTCCGGCTTCTCCGAGCCCTCCACCGGGAGGGAATATTCACCCTCACATTTCATCAGGAGTTCCTCCTCGATGAAGAGCGATTCCATGGTCCTCTTCCCGAAGCAGTCGATCAACTCTTCCCAGAACCCGTCGAAAGAAAAGCCCAGCATGGAAATGATGACATTGCTGCCATCCATCCTTGTCAGGACGACTCTGTGGTTCACTGGGCGAAGGTATGCCACATCCGCATAGTCCAGGAAATCCTTTCCCAGCCGCAGCCCCTCTTTTTCAATAAAAATGGTCTGGTCATCCGACCGTGAACCGGTGGATGACCATTCTACACACGCATTATATCTCATAGTTTTGTACCACACTGACCGCAGAACTTTGTACCGGGCTGATTCTCGAATCCACATCCCGGACATACAGCAGACTTATTCATCGGCGAACCGCATTCACCGCAGAACTTCAATCCCAAAGCGATCTGGGCTCCGCAGTTCGGACAGCGCTGTGTACCCAGAGGCGCACCGCACTCATTACAGAACTTGCCAGTTCCCGCCGGCTTTCCGCAGTTCGGACATACGGTCGTCCGGGTCTCAAGCTTGCCCTGCCATACCGTAGCAGTTTCTGCCGCCTCATCGATGTTGCGGCGCATGGCTGCATTTCTTGCCTTTGCCACATAGCTGGACTCTCTCGGTGCACATTCCGTACAGAGTCCTTCTTCCTCGTTCCAGCAATCGTCACAGACCCATTTGTTGCAGGCCGGGCATTTCTTAAACATCGGCCGCACCTCTTCCTGTGCCGCATCAAAAGCCTCTTCCTGCTCCTTGCGCCACTGGGGAGACTGATTCTCATAACGATCTCCAAGATAATTGCTGCCACGCTCCAGGGCATTTCCGATATCTCCGCCCACACCGCGCATCAGACCGCCGAACGCACTGGACAGACCACCGAAGCGCTCGGCCTTCTTCTTTTTCTTGTATGTAGTGGATTCAACGAAGGTACTCTTGAATCCATTTCCGCAGCAGTCACAGAAGAATTCAAACTGGAATCCCGCTTCCGTGGACAACTCATTATAGTTTCTGGTAAATGAATGTAACATAAACACCCCTCCTGTTCCTGTAACACAAGGCCCTTCCCCAAGGGCCGCCCCTACAACAGATTATACTATGACCCGCACGCGGGTGACAAGGGCATTCTGTGTATACCCCTGCTTTAATTCAGTTTCTTTCCGGAGAAAATGCTCCAATAGTAGGTTCCGTTTTCATACTTGCGGGCAACCACTGCGGAATACTTATTTCTGGACTGCTCCACACCATTGATGGAATACACTATGGAATACGTGCAGTAATAGTACGGACCGTCCGTAGTCACCTTCAGATCCTCAATATTCTCTATACCCGGACCTCCGATGCCCGGTTCTTTGAAGTAATAATAAGAGCCATAACGATAGAACAGATACGATTCCGTATCCTTTTCCAGCAGCTTCATATTCTTTGCCGGAACATTGAGAACGGAGCTTGCATACCACTTCATCTTGTCTGCCGGAACCCGGAAACAAAGCCACGGAAACTTATTCAGCGGATCCGTGCTCGCGCCGGAATACTTCACACATCCCACCGGATACAATGCCGATGCATATTCCATCGTGAAGAAAATGGAGTTCCACCCCGTAATCTCCACGGGATTATGTACACGGCAATCTTCCAGAAGCCACTCCAGCTGATTTCTGTTTTTCAGGCTTGATACAGCGACCGATTTCTTCTTTCCTTTGACCGGATTCTTTACGTAAGCACCGTCACCCCCCACATAATAGTTTCCAATCCACTGGCTCACAGCCAGATACCCATTCGGATAGAAATAGTATTCCTTTCCGTCTATGGTATACCACGCATTCTTTGCGTACCAGCCGGAGGAATAGCCAAACCACCATCTTGTTCCGCTCGGTTTCCACGAAGCTTTTTTTGATTCTGCACTTCCGTCCTTCCTCAGCCAGTAGCCGTCGACGAACTCTTCGGAGACCATGCTTCCGTCCGCCCTAAAGTAATACCATTTCCCGGAAATCTGCTGCCAGCCGGTTGCCATATATCCGGAGCCGTCCAGATAATACCATTTTCCCTTATCCTGTATCCATTTATTCTTATAATAGGTCCCGTCCTTCTTAAAATATCTCCATTTTCCGTTCACCTTCTGCCATCCGGTCCCGCGGACTACGTCCGTTGAGGCATCCACAGAAAGTGAATACAGAGATTGAGAAACGGTATACGAATTACCTGCCCCCTCCGCGCGTACCTCCGTGACCGAAACACTTCCAACACAGAATAAAAGTGCAGTTCCTGCCAGTCCCATCCGAACTTTTCTCATAATTCCCTTCATCCTGATCCTTCTCCTTCCTTCCCGGTCCGACCCAAATGCGTAGCTACGCGAACCTCGCCGTCAGCTTCGGTTTCCCTTCCGGATCGTTCAGCACCACGACCGTTGCATCCCCTTCCCGTCCCACATACGGAAAGAGTATGTCCCCCAGCACGGACTGCTGACGGACCTCACAGCGAAAGTCCTTAAAATGAGCTGATCCCTCCGGCAGCACCGAGCACGCCAGCGCCACATACTGCGCGTTATTTACATGATGATTCGTATCGATATGGAACTCGGACACGGTGATGGGCGGTACCGCCGTCAACGTC
>CADBRW010000285.1 GCA_902797155.1 uncultured Lachnospiraceae bacterium | reverse complement strand
GGCAGGGACTCCGGTCTTCATTTCGGAGTGCAGCATCTGTGCGGCTGACGGAAACGGAAGCATCGATTACGATTCTGCGGCAGCATGGAAGAAACTCATCAACGACAACAACATCTCCTTTGTGGGATGGAGCTTGTCCAACAAAGCGGAAACCTCGGCGATCATTAAAAACTCCTGCTCGAAGCACAGTGGGTGGAGTGATTCCGAGCTTTCAGATACGGGACGTTACTTGAAAAACTGGATTCAAGGAAAATGAGGTAGCAGCCTATGGAAAAAAGGAGAAGTATTCGGAAGCGGATCATGGCCGGAATGCTTGCCCTTGTCCTGTGCCTGTCTATGATCCCGTTTGTTCCCGGGACCGCAGACACACAGGTGGAAGCGGCGGCTGACAGTACGGTCTACGTATATGGCCAGGCCATGTACAGCTATGCGTATAAGGTGTTGGAGCTTGTAAATCAGGAACGGGCCAAGGTGGGGGCACCCGCTTTGGTGATGGATATGGAATTAATGGATGCAGCCATGGTCCGCTCTGCGGAAAATGTGGTGATGCGTTTTGCAACGGGGAATATCAATCACACGCGTCCCAATGGGGAGAGGTGTTTCACGGTATGCTCAAAAAGTTACGGTGAAAACCTTGCAGCGGGACAGCAGTCGCCGAAGGATGTGGTGGAAGCCTGGATGAACTCGACAGCCGGACACAGGGAAGCCATCCTGAATCAGAACTACAGGACGGTGGGTATCGGATGCTTCCGGGTTGGCGACCTTTATAATCTGTATTGGGCGCAGGAGTTCGGTTACGGAAGTGCAAAGACGGGGAGTCAGCCGGCTGATATCGCAGGATTTATCCCCGTGCCTGTCAGCAACGATACACTGGCAGGTCTGAAGAAGTCCAGCGGATACGGTTCTATCATCGGGTTTGCAAAACCGGGTTGGAAAGAAGATTCCAAGGGCTGGAGATATTATATGATGGACGGATATGCCAAGGACTGCTGGATGAAGGATTCCGGAAAATGGTATTATCTGGACACGGAAGGGTATATGGCAACCGGCTGGCTGGAACTGGACGGAAAGTGGTATTACATGAATCCCAACGGTTCCATGAAGACAGGCTGGCTCAGTTATAAAGGAAAGTGGTATTTCCTGAATCCCAGCGGAGCCATGGCAAAGGGATGGAAGAAGGTCAGCGGGAAATGGTATTATTTCACATCTGCCGGCGTTATGAAGACCGGTTGGGTGAAGCTCTCCGGTAAGTGGTATTATCTTCTTTCAAGTGGAGCCATGGTGACGGGAACCCGAAAGATCAAAGGGAAGGAATATCGGTTTGATTCTTCGGGAAAGTGTTTGAATCCGTAAAGGGATGATGTATAAGGTGCAGTTCTTTTGATGGCGAAAAGGAGGTCTGAAAAGTGAAAAGAAAGATTTCTATCTGGAAGCTGACAGTGATGATCCTTGCATTTGTCATTCTTGTTCCGTCCTTCGGTACGGCTGTGTATGCCGCACCCGCAAAGAACGGATGGGTTCCGGAGGATGGCGGTTACCGTTATTATGTGGATGATGTATACCTGACACAGACGGTAAAAAAGATCGGGAATCTGTACTATGGGTTCGGTGCTGACGGGCTTATGCAGAAGAACTGTACATTTGAGGCATATAGCGAGGAACTGGGTTCTTCGGCTGTTTTTCGCGCAAAGGAAAACGGTTCGCTGTATGTGAATGAATGGTATAAGGACGATTCGGATTATTACTATTATGCAGAAGCAGGCGCTGCGGCTCTGGGCCTTCGTACCATCGGGGATAAGAAGTACTGCTTCGAATACGGTGGTAAGATGATCAGAGGCAGGATCGTCGATCAGGACGGGCTCTATTACAGCATTGACGAGAACGGTTATGCCAGACAGATGATGGATAATTCCTGGACCATCGTGACCATCGACGGCCAGAATCAGTATTATTATGTGCTTGACGGGGTTCTGCTGAAAAACACGGTGAAGAAAATAGGAACGGCATATTACGGCTTTAACGGTTCCGGAGAAATGATCCAAAGCGGCTCTTTCTCCATGACTGATCCCAATAGTGGAAACACATTTTGGTATCGTGTGAAGATCGGTGGAAGACTCTACACTAATGAATGGGTTCCGGACGGGGATGAATGGTATTATTACACAACCGACGGTTCTGCTGCATCAGGAGTCCTGACCGTTAAGGGAAAACTGTATGCCTTTGACTCTACGGGACGGATGCTTACAGATGCCTATGTGGACGGAACCACAGGTGCCTACCGCGCGGACGCGGCGGGCAAGGTGACATTTGTTCCGAACAATACCTGGACTCTGATCAATGGGAAATATTATTACGCAATCGACGGAAAGGGCCTGAGTAATACGGTTCGAAAGATCGGAGCATCCTATTACGGATTCTCCGGAACGGGAGAAATGTTTGAGGGAACCTCATTTACGGTATGGGATGAGGAAACCGGTTCCGAACAGACGTATCGGGCAAAGGACAGCGGGGCCCTGTATGTGAATACCTGGTACGGCAGATACCACTACGGAGCAGGCGGGAAAGCCGATAAAGGTCTTGTTGCCATCGGCGGAAAATCCTACTTCTTTAATGAGAACGGCTGCGCGGTTTCAGACCAGTTTAAGGAACTGAACGGTTTGCTGTATCATGCGGATGACAAGGGCGTACTGACGCGTGTGTCTACAAACGGATTCTGCTACGAGGATGCGAATCATACGAAGCTCTGCTACATATCCGGAGGAAAAGCACTTCGGAATGCATGGAAGAAATCCGGATCCAATTACTATTACTTTGACGGGGACGGATATGCCGTAGCAAATACCGTCAAAGAGATCAAGGGAAAGCTGTATCTCTTCCGGCCTGATGCAACTATGGTAGACTCCGGGTGGGCGGAGTTCGGCGGCTCTTGGTATTATGCGAATAAAGACGGCTCTCTTGCCACGGGAAACCAGCAGATTTCCGGAAAGAAGTATTACTTTGATGAATCCGGTGTTATGTGGACGGGTGTCCTGAATACCGCAGGCGGGGCCTTCCTGTACGGAACGGACGGAGTATACATTGGCAAGGCCAAAGCCAACGGATGGAGCGAGATCAAAGGAAGCTGGTACTATGTGTCTTCCGGAGTTCTTCAGACGGGATATAAAACAATAAAGGGAGTTAATTACTATTTTGATTCCCATGGAGTTATGAGCAGCAACGAGGTTGTGGATGTCTATGGACAGATGAAGCTGTTCGGCAGCAGCGGAGCAGAGGTGAAGAAGGGCTGGTATCAGATCCGCGGCCGGTGGTTTTATGTGGATCCGGAAACCGGAAGTGTTGTTCAGAACAGAGAATACAAGGTTGGAAAAGCATCCTATTATTTCGATGAGGCAGGAAGAATGTGCTTCACCGACAAGGTAGTGGATGGTATCCTCTACAGCTTTGATACAAACGGTGTGATCACAAGCGAGAAGAAGGCTGTGAACGGGTGGAATCTCTTTGGCGGTGTTTATCTGTATTATAAGAACGGTTCTCCTTTTACAGGCTGGGTAAACAATTATTATGTTCAAAAGGGCATAATGCTCCGTGATGCGGAGACCCCGGACGGATACTATGTAGGCAAGACCGGTGCATATCAGAAGACTGCCGGCTGGGTGAAGCGTTCGTCAGGTCCGGGCTTCTATGAAACCGGACAGTATGTAAAGAAGGGCGGGCGTCTCGCTTCAAATGAGTGGCTTGAGATCGGTGGAAAGTGGTACTATTTTGAAGACCATTACCGCGTCAGCGGAACCAGACGGATCGATAAGAAGTGGTACATTTTCAATGATCAGGGCGCTATGGTAAAGAGCCTGGGTAAAAAGCTTCCCAGCGGATGGGTACAGGTCGGAAGTGACTGGTACTATTACAAGGATGACGCTCCCGCAAGCGGAGCCCTGAAGATCGGTAAGAAGACCTATGCTTTCTGGGAAGGCCGTATGATCACTGAAGGATTCACGGTCCCTGCAGAGCTGAAGACATCGTATTATTGCAACAAGGACGGAGAAGTCACTTCCAGCTATGGATGGAAGAAGATCAAGGGCGTATGGTTCTACTTTGGTGTGGACGGAAGGACCCAGATCTCCGGCTGGATCCAACAGAAGGGTAAGCAGTATTATATCGGTGATAACGGTATGGTGACCGGATATCAGGTGATCGACGGCAAGCTGTACTATTTCAATAAAGACGGTGCGCTTACCACGGTTTACAATCACCAGAATGGATGGAAGAAGGTCGGAGGAAAGTGGTATTTCTTCCGAAACGGATCCGCTGTGGCAGGTGACGTTGTAACCGACAAGGGAAAGACCTATCTTCTGGATTGGGATGGTACCCTGGCGGTGAATAAGGCCGTTAACTACTGGTATGCAGATGCCCAGGGCGTGATCGTAAGACGGGCATGGAAGAAAGTGAACGGCGTCTACTACTATTACGGAGCGGAAGGCACGAAGCTCTCCGGTGTATGGAAGATCGGCGGGAAGGTATATTACCTGGATGACTGAAACAAGGAAAAGAAAAAAGAGAATACTTCTGATCGATCATTATGCAGGATCTCCTTCCATGGGAATGGAGTTCAGACCCTATTATCTGGCGAGAGAGTGGGTACGGATGGGGTATCGCGTGGATATTCTTGCGGCGGACTATTCCCATCTCAGGACCGATAATCCGAAGATCGATCATGATTTTCACTGTACGGTGGAGGATGGGATCCGTTATCATTGGATTCACACCCGGACCTATTCCGGGAACGGGGCGGCCCGGGCGGTGACGATGGAACAGTTCATCAGAAAGACCTGGTGTGCCGCGAAAAAGATAGCAAAACGTTACCGGCCGGATGTGATCATTACATCTTCGACCTATCCTCTGGATACTTTTGTGGGCCAGAGGCTGCGCAAATATGCACGGAAGGCAGGAAAGAGGCGCGGGCAGGCACCGCCAAAGCTGATCCATGAGGTTCATGATATGTGGCCGGCAACGCTGATCGAGGTCGGCGGGATGTCGAAGCATAATCCCTTTACCATAGCCATGCAGATCGGCGAAAATTCCGCATACAGGAAGTCGGACGCAGTGGTGTCATTGCCGCCGCTTACGGAGCCATACATGAAAGAACATGGGCTGGCTGAGGGCAGGTGGTATCATATTCCCAACGGAATCGTTGAGGCGGAATGGGAGAATCCCGAACCGCTTCCGGAAGAGCACATGTCGCTGCTTTCCGAGCTGCGGAGCCGTGGAAGGTTCATAGTGGGTTATTTCGGAGGACATGCACTTTCAAATGCGCTGGATGTGCTCCTGGATGCGGCTGAGCAGACAGAAATACGCGGAGGACGCGCGTCCTATGTCCTTGTAGGCGACGGCGTTGAGAAGCAGGCGCTTATGGAGAAAGCAAAGAAGCTGGGGCTTCGGGAGGTATACTTCCTTCCGAAGGTTTCAAAGGGTGCGGTTCCCTCTCTGACGGAGATGTTCGACTGTACCTATGTGGGAGCGAAGAACTCGTCGCTCTATCGTTTCGGCTTGTGTATGAATAAGATATTTGATTCCATGATGGCAGGAAAACCGATCCTCTGTGCCATTTCCACACCGGATGATCTGGTGACAAGAAACGGAGCAGGAGTGATGGTTCCGTCAGATTCACCCGAGGATATCGACCGGGTGGTTGAGGAATGGGAAGGTCTTCCGGAAGAGGAACTGAGAAGGATGGGGGATGCGGGGCATCGTGCCGCGTTGGAGAAATACACCTATCGAAAACTGGCAGAGGAATTTGCACGGTTGTTTCCGTGATCGTAAATGATCAGAAGAATCTAATAGAATTGCAGGAGAGAAAACAATGAGTGAAATGAAGGCAGAGCTGTTGAAGAAGATTGAAGACCGGACATTGGTGGCCGGAGTTGTCGGACTTGGTTATGTAGGTCTTCCCCTGGCAGTGGAGAAGGCAAAGGCAGGCTTTAAGACCATCGGATTTGATGTTCAGTCATCAAAGGTGGATATGGTAAATGCGGGTCATAATTACATCGGCGACGTTGTGGATGCGGACCTTGAGAAGCTTGTCAGGGAAGGGAAACTCAGTGCAACATCGGATTTTTCCTTTATCGGCGATGTTGATTTTATTGCCATCTGTGTTCCGACGCCTCTGGACAGTCACCAGGAGCCGGATATCAGCTACGTTCGGGATTCAACCATTGCCATCTCAAAGTACCTGAAGAAGGGCACCATGGTAGTTCTGGAGTCTACCACGTATCCGGGCACGACAGAGGAACTGATAAAGCCTCTTTTGGAGGAAGGAAGCGGTCTTACCTGCGGAGAGGATTTTTATCTGGGATTCTCACCCGAACGTGTGGATCCGGGTAATCTTATATACAAGACCAAGAACACACCGAAGGTTGTGGGCGCGATCTCCAAGGACGGAGGAGAGGTGATCTCGGCGATGTACAGAGCGGTTCTGGAGGGAGATGTCTTCACGGTTTCTTCTCCGGCTGTGGCTGAGATGGAGAAGATCCTGGAGAATACCTATAGAAATATCAATATCGGCCTTATTAACGAGATCGGGCGCCTGTGTCATGAGATGGGCATCTCCGTATGGGAGGTTATTGATGCGGCAAAGACCAAGCCCTATGGCTTCCAGGCATTCTATCCGGGCCCGGGTCTCGGAGGACACTGTATTCCCTTGGATCCTTATTACCTGACATGGAAGGCCAGAGAATACGGCTTCCATACCACACTGATCGAGAACAGTATGGTGATCAATGACGGCCAGCCTGAGTATTGTGTGGATCGTGCCATGCACATCCTGAACAGGCATAAGAAGGCCATCAATGGGGCAAGGATCCTGCAGCTGGGCGTATCCTACAAGAATGATATCGATGATTACAGAGAAAGTCCGGCCATCCGTGTTTATAAGGAACTGAAGAAGGTCGGTGCAAATGTGGATTATTTCGATCCCTGGGTTCCGGAGTTTAAGAATATGTATGGAGAGAGCGGAGTTTCTCTTCCGGAGCTGACGCCCGAGGTAGTGGAGCAGTATGATCTGGTCATGATCACCTGTGCCCATAAGAATGTGGATTATGCGATGGTTCAGAAGCATGCGAAAGCGATCTTTGATACCAAGAATGTAATGAAGGACATCACACCGAGAGACAATATCGAGGTGTTATAATGGGACATCTGTTTGTCTCAAACTATAAAGCAGATTACGGAGAATAGAAACCGATGAAGTATGCACTGATAGGATGTGGCAGAATATCAACCAATCACATTAAGGCAGCGCTCAACAATGAGTTGGAGATCGTGGCTGTCTGTGATATCGTTCCGGACCATATGCAGGCGGTTCTGGAAAAGCATGGATTGGAGAATGACAGCTCCATTGCACGGTATACGGATTACCG
>CADBRW010000284.1 GCA_902797155.1 uncultured Lachnospiraceae bacterium | reverse complement strand
CTGTAGATCTTCCCGCTGACATCCATATAGCGCCGCATCCTGGGAGGGGCTACAATATAATCCAGTTCCAGCTCCGGGTGTTTCCTCAGTTCTTCGGCATCCGAACTGCTCCCCGTGAAGTCGCCCTTTCCCAGGGCCTTACGCCTGTGATCGTTGACCTGGCGTACCTTCTCCACCACCTCAAAAAGCCGTGCACGTCCCGGGATCCCGAAGGCCTTCAGCGACGGTGTGACCGCAAGACAGATGGTCTTCTCGGTCCTGGTCGGATCCGCCACCACAAGGTTCGTTCCCAGCGGATCCAGGCCCCGTTCCACGCACTCTACCGAGGCATAAAAGGACTTCAGATCGATGCAGATATAGGTATGATTTTTTCTCTGGTTTTCATTTGTCATGGTCAAAATCTCTCTTTACAGTTCCCGCAACATGAGGTATCATAAAAACAGATATTTTGATATAAATAGCACCATTATGGCAAAGGCATATTCATGAAGATTAACCTGAACGAAGTCTTATATGCCGCTTCACTCGGGTTGGATGCCGCCGAGTACGAATTCCTCGGCGTGACCCCCGGACATTCCAAGCGTATTGCTGCACTGTCAATCTTAGCTGGCAAGGCCGTCGGCCTTACCGACAATGAGCTGATTGATATTGCGGCTTATTCCATTTTACATGATAATGCGCTGACGGAATTCAACCAGGAGGAGCTCGAGTACAAGAAATATAATGGTGGCCGGGCCTACAGTCCCACAGATTTCATGATCCGTCACTGCACCATCGGTGAGATCAATACCAAGCTCCTTCCGTTCCGGACCAACAACCGGGACGTGATCCTTCTGCATCATGAGAATGCAGACGGCTCCGGTCCCTTTCACAGGACCAGCCAGCGGACCCCCATCAAAGCGCAGATCATTCATATGGGCGATCTGATCGACACACATTTCAATCTGCTGGATCAGAGCCCTCAGAATTACGAAGCCATCCTAGACTATGTCCGTTCCAACACCGGCACTCTCTTCTCATCTGAGGTGACGGTTCCTTTCTGTTCCTTCTTCAAGAAGAAGTACATGAAGGTGTTTGCTTTTGACAATATCGATGGCTTCCTTCGTTCCTCCATCAAGCATCACGAGGACGAATATACTCCCCAGGAGGTTCATAACCTGGCGACCCTGCTTGCCCGCATCATCGACTTCAAGTCTCACTATACCTGCAAGCATTCTCTGGGTGTTGCCAGCAAGGCCGAGATCATGGCCATCCACTACAACTATTCCCAGGAGAAGACCATCCGCTACTATCTGGCCGGTGCACTTCATGACATCGGCAAGCTGATGATCAACAACTCCATCCTGAAAAAACCGGCGAGGCTGACGGACGAGGAGTACCTTGTCATGAAGAACCACGCCTTCTATACCCATGAGATCCTGAAGAATCTGAAGGGCATGAGTGATATCACCACCTGGGCATCTCATCATCATGAGAAGCTGGACGGTAATGGTTATCCCTTCGGTCTTAATGCCAAGAATCTGACCCAGGAAGAACGCCTTATGACCTGCGTGGATATTTACCAGGCCCTGACAGAGGAGCGTCCTTACAAGGACGGCTTCACCCATCAGAAGACCATTGAGATCATGCAGGAAATGGCAGTGAAGGGCGAGATTGACACATCCATCGTCGAGGATATCAACATCGTATTCCGATTCTATCGTCTCTCCGACCAGCCGTCGGTTACAGAGATCCTCCGTGCCGACTAAGCGTCAATCATTTGTATTCTTTGAGAGGATCTACCAACAGAGGGGACGGTTCCCGTGTATATGTCAGCGTTCAGGTGTTACACTCGATCGCCGGCTGAAACACAGGTACCGTCCCCTTGTTGTGTCCCTTTCGGATTACGCTGTACCTAAATCCAGGTCCGTCTCCGTTGCACGAAAATGTGAATCCCGTCTTTATGGCACCGGACACCCGGTCAGGCATGGGTCCTACCAGGAGATCACCTCGTGACCGTCCTCCGTAACCAAAACCTGAATCTCCCACTGTGCGGACATGGATCCGTCTTCCGTATAGACCGTCCAGTTATTCTCCTCATCGATAAAAATGTCCGGCTTCCCCATATTTACCATGGGTTCGATGGTGAACATCATACCCGGGACCAGAAGCATCTCCGTCCCGCGCCTGGAGGTGTAGCCTACCCAGGGTTCTTCATGGAATTCCAGTCCCACACCATGTCCGCCGATCTCACGAACTACGGAATAACCGTGGGCTTTAATGTGGTCATGGACAGCCTGTCCCATATCTCCCAGGAAGCCCCAGGGCTTAACCTGTTCCAGTCCGAGATACACACTCTCACGTACCACCTCAACCAGCTTGCGGTTCTCCTCCGATACATTTCCGATCAGGAACATCCTGGAGGAATCCGAGAAATAACCGTCCAGAATGGTGGAGCAGTCGACATTGATGATATCTCCGTCCTGCAGGATCTCATCCGGAGAAGGAATGCCGTGGCAGACCGCATCATTGATGGAAGTGCAAACACTCTTCGGAAATCCTTCGTAATTGAGAGGCGCCGGGATGGCACCGTTCTTCTTTGTGACCTCAGCCACGATCCGGTCGATATCCTCCGTGCTCATTCCCGCACAGATCTTCTCTGCAACCGTATCCAATATCTCAACATTTACCTTTGCGCTTTCTCTGATTTTCTGGATCTGATCCGGCGTTTTGATCAGTGAGTGGTCAGGTACGATGTGTCCCTGTTTCCGATAGAGCTCGATCTTATGGTCAAACTCCTCGTGACACTGCTTGTACTTCCGGCCGCTTCCGCACCAGCACGGATCATTTCTTCCGATCTTGATCATTTCTGATATCCTCTTTTCTGTCTACTTTTCTGCGGTGACTGAGATAACCTGCATGGCCCGCCTCTATGGCCAGCCGGAAGGCCTCTGCCATAAGCCCCAGATCCTCGGCGGTCGCCAGGGCCGTATTCGCCATGACTCCGGCACAGCCCAGCTCCATGGCCTCGCAGGCCTGGGACGGGCAGCCGATTCCCGCATCCACTATGATGGGAATATCGAAGACACGGATCAGCTCCTGGATGAAATCCCGGGTCTGAAGTCCCTTGTTGGATCCGCTGGGGGAAGCCAGAGGCATCAGCGCCGCCGCGCCCGCAGCCACCAGCTGCTTCGCCACACGCATTTCCGGGTAAAAATACGGGAATACCAGAAACCCTTCCTCTGCCAGCTGCTTCGTCGCATCCACGGTAGCATGGGGATCCGGCAGAAAATATCTGCTGTCGGTCATGATCTCAATCTTGATCCGGTCTCCCAGCCCCCTGCCTCTGGCCATATGCGCCATCTGAATGGCCTCCTCCACGGAATGAGCTCCCAGGGTGTTCGGAAGGATACGGATCCCCTCCGGGATCATATCCAGCGGACTGTCCGGTGTATCCAGCGTCTTCACGGCTACGGAGATCATCTGGGCACCCGCGCGTTGGATCGCGGAGTCGATCAGTTCCTTTGTATAATGGGCGGTCTTTCCCGATCCGAGAAAGAAACGGGAGGTGTAGCTCTCCGGCCCGATCTTCCACTCGTCCATGTCAGTTCTCCTCATTTCGAACGATGCATCTTCTTACATCTGATGCCTTACTACCTTGTAATCATCCCCGTCCCGATAGAAGGGGCACTCCTTACGGTGACTCTCCAGCAGACGGCTGTAGTCATCCTCGTCCATGTTGATGTCACACACATAGTCTTCGTAATCCTCGTCATATGTCAGATACGCACAGGTATCACAGCTTGTCATGATCAATCTCCTTTTCAGATATCTCAGTAACACACATCAGCAGATCTCCCGCATTTCCTCCAGCCGGTTATGGAGTCTCAGAAAATGCTCCAGTGTCTCCTTCTCCGTCACCGGGCGGCCCGACGCATAGTAGACAGTTCTCTCGGTCATCTCCTCCACCATCTTAAAGCGGACCTCCCCCGCATCCTCCTCTGCATCCAGCGACAGAAGCTTCGCAAGATAGCGGACGGTTCCCTGATTTCCGTCGACCAGTGCTGTATCCGCAGGGAAGAAGTTCCGATACAGATTCTTAAAATAGTTAAAATGTGTGCACCCAAGCACCAGCGCCGCATAGTCTTCCGGATGTACTGTGGCAAACTGCTTTGTAAGATAGTCCAGGACCTCCGGCGTCTCAAACCGCTCCGTCTCGGCAAAACCCACCAGCTCCGGCATGGGCAGCAGATCCACTCTGTGGTTCTCATCCACCCGCTGGATCAGATTCTGAAGCTTGGACTCCGTAAGCGTCACCGGTGTTGCCATGACCAGAACCCTTCTCTGATCCGTATTCTCCACCGCCGGCTTCACTGCCGGTTCCATACCGATGATGGGAAGCGACATCTCCTGCCGCAGGATCCGGACCGCCACACTGGTTGCCGTATTGCAGGCAATGACGATGGCGTCTACTCCCTGTTCCATAAGGAACTTCGCACTCTCTCTGGAATATTCAAGTATTTCCTTCGGATCCCGCTTTCCATAGGGCACATGATCCGTGTCTGCATAAAAGATATAGTCCTGCTCCGGCAGCCGGTGGTATGCCTCATGAAGCACGGAAAGCCCGCCGATCCCGGAGTCAAAAATCCCGATTCTCATGCTGATATTTTAACACTTTCCCCATAGGCTCACAACCACTTCTTCTTTCGGAAGAAGATCAGGCTCACGATGGCAATGGTCAGACTCACACCGATGACTATGGGATATCCCCACTGGGACTCCAGCTCCGGCATGTACCGGAAATTCATTCCGTACCAGCCGGCGATCAGGGTCAGCGGCATGAAAATGGTGGTCACCACGGTCAATACCGTCATGATACGGTTCTGCTTGATGTCCAGCTGGGCCTGATAAAGGTCCCTTACCTGCATGGTGTAATCTCTGAGGGATGTGGCAGAATCATAGAGCCGTGTCATGCGGTTGGTGAACAGGTGGAAATAACGCACATTTTCGGATTTGAAGAAACCGTTCTCATTTTCCTCAAGCTCCTGGCCAAGATCGATAAGCTGGTCGTAATGGATCCGGAGATCACGCAGCTCACCGCGGATCGTATTCAGACGGATCAGGCCCTCCTCTCCTTCTCCGTCCTGGATCGCCGTCTCGATCTGATCCAGCTCCCTCTCGTAGCCCTCCATAATAGACAGATCCCGGTAAATGATCTGCTCCAGGAAGTCATACAGGAACCGCTCCAGGCTGGGGATATGCCACTTCTTGGCGCGCTTCACCCGCCGGATGAGATGCCCCGCATATCCGCCGTCATCAATAAAGACGATGCCCTTTTCATCCATTGCAAAGGCAAACCGCCATTCCTCCTTGTCAAAATCCCGTCGATTGGGAATAAAGAAGGTTCCCGTAAGGGAATCATAGTTCACCTCGGCCTTGGTATTCAGTATATTCTTTGTATCCGGTTCAAGATCGATACCCATGTCGAACCCTGCCCGTTCCGACTGCCATTCCTCAGTAGTCAGCACAGCCACATAGGGCACTCCGCTGCCATGGCAATCCTCAGCCGAACATTCAACAAGCGTATCCCTGATCAGGTAGTACATCATCTGCTCCTCCTACAACGATTTTGGGAGATTCTTAAGAATACCCGTTTCAACTTAATGATCCCGTAAAAGCCCGTCATTACTACAAGTTTAGCACATTCACCCCACATTTGTTAATCTTATTTTAATCTTTCACTAATGATTTCATAATCATCCGCAAAAGATGAATTAATGTTCATACGATAAAGTAGCAACTGTCAACAGCAAACACCAAATCTATAAAGGGGAGGATGGTAAAGTGCGTGTCTTTCTAAAGTACATCTCAAAAAACATGCTTGAGAAGAAGGGGCGGTTCTTCCTGCTTCTCTTCTCCATCGCGATCAGCACGGCACTGCTGGTAGCCAGCGCCGGGGTCGTGGACGTAGTAATAGACAGCTTCGACGCACAGAGCAAAGCGGGCGGAGCCGCAGACATCCAGATCGTTTCGGATACGGAGGATCCGTACATCGATGCAGCAACGATCAAATCGGACAAGTTAAAGGATGTAACAGCTGAGTTAAATGTCACCGGTATCATCAACGGTGAAGAGAAGATCCGCTATGTCAGCCTGAGAGGCCGGCAGGATTACAGCGGACAGATGGTCGAGGGAAATGCGGATTTCATCCGTCAGAAGGTGAACGGCGAGCCCTCCTGTATCATTTCCAAAAGAGTAGCAGACCATGAAGGACTGAAGAAGGGGGATGAGATCCACCTCTACCTCTCCGGTGAAGAGATCACCTTCCGGATCGGAGCGGTCAGCGCCAACGACAGCGTCTTCTACTCGGACAAGCCGGAAGCCTTCAACCTCGTCATCCCGTACGAGTACCTGGAAGAAAAGCTGGGAACCGACGGTAAGTTCAATGTAGTCCTTGCAAATGTAACAGCAGAAAATGTAGATGACTTCGTTAAGGAATTCAACGAAGCTAACCCCGGCCTTCAGGCTATGAGCATGAAGAGTGAGATCTTCTCCGACAGCTCCATCACCATGGGACTCTACTGCATGATGTCCATCGTAGCCATTGTAAGCGCGATCATCATTTACGGCGTGTTCAAGCTGATCCTGACCGAGAGAATGTCCGTCATCGGAACCTTCATGAGTCAGGGTGCAACCAAGAAGAAGGTAGAACGGATCATCCGTCTGGAGGGTCTCCTCTACGGAGTGATCGGAGGCGCCATCGGATGTGCCATCGGCGAGGTACTGCTCTTCTTCATCAACCGCTGGACCTCACCGCTTGCAGAGTATGGTATTTACACTCCGTACCACATTAACGGCACCTATATCCTGATCGGTATGGTCTTCGCAGTGGTCCTTTCCGTAGCATCCGCTTATTTCCCGGTTCGTGCGATCCGGAAGTACGAAGCAAAGGATGTGATCCTGAACCGGGTTGAGGCAAGAAACGGCAAGGTCCTGGCGAAACGGATCATCGGAGCAGCACTGATCGTATTTGCCGCATCGGTCTTCTTCCTCTCGGGAGATACCAAGGGAACCATGTCTCCCTTCGGATTCATGGCAGCCTACGCGGGCATCGTACTCATCACACCGTCCATCGTAAAGGGACTTACCTGGCTGCTCAGCAGAGCATTTAAAAACAACTCGACACTGTACCTTTCGATGAACAACATCCACAGCTCCAAGCTGCTTAGGAACAACATCGTACTGATCGTCATCTCACTTTCATCTGTCCTGATGATTGCTTCCTTCGGAAGGAGCATGACAGATCTGGTAAAAGACGCATATGCCAAGTCAAACTATGATTACAGTATCTCGGGAATCCTGAACAGTGATCCCCAGAATTCCACCACAGACAGGATCCTGGACAAGCTGGAATCCATCGAGGGTGTGAAGACGGAAACCGTCACTCCGATGTACTACTCCATGGCAAAGGCCGAGGACGACACGCAGGTGATCCTCACCGGTGTTAAGCCGGAGGGCTTCGGAACCACCTATGACGGATACTTAGAAGTCACCGAAAAATATCAGAAGGAATTTGACGCTTTCGCATCATCAACAGGTCGGGAGATCCTGCTCCCCGTAAAGGTGCAGAAGCAGCTGAAGAAAAATGTGGGAGATACCATTGACATCACCGTAAACTCCAACACCGTTCCCTTCAAGATCATCGGCATTTATGACGGTAAGGTATTTAATTCAGGTCTCTGCGTCCTGGTAAGAGATGAGACTCTGAAGCAGGAGTTCCACGTAAAGGAAGCAGATACGATCTACTTCGCAACAAGCGGAGACAACAAGGCAATTGAAGATGAACTCTCTCCGTATCTGAAGACCCTCGGAGCCACCTGGAATACCAAGGCGGAAGATACCAAGCTCAACGATGAGCAGAATCAGCAGATCGTAATGATCATGTCCATCTTCTCTTACCTGGCTATGATCATCGCATCCATCGGTGTTTTCAATAATATCACCATCTGCTTCTTCCAGAGAAAGAGGGAAATGGCAGTCATGTCATCCGTAGGTATGGACCGGCGCCACAGAATGGGCCTGATCCTTGCAGAGAGTCTGGTATCTGTGATCTTCAGCATCCTGCTCTCCATTCCCTTCACCATACTTCTGGCAGACCTGATGACCGGCTTCTGTACATTCATCGGACTCCCGATGAGCATCGTCTTCAGCTGGGCAGAGCTTCCGAAGTATGCACTGATCATCACCGGCATCATTCTGATCGCTTCGATTTCGACGATCACGAAGAGCCGTAAGCTCTCTGTTATCCAGGAGCTGAAATACGAGTAATACCCACACCTCCCCCATCGAGCAGCACCGTCCGTTCCGGAGACAGCGGCTCCGGCCCGGGCGGGCTGCAAATAAACGAAGGGGGAACCGAAATAAACAGCTGCATATGACAGGCAGCATACATTTTTATCAAATATATAATTATTGAATCGATAGGGAGGATAAAATAATGAGCGCAATCGAGGTAAAGGGATTAAACAGATCTTTTGTAAACGGAAAGCAGACAACAGACGTACTGAAGAACATCAATCTGAAGGTTGAACAGGGCGAATTCGTGTCCATCATGGGCCCCTCCGGAAGCGGAAAGTCCACACTGCTCTATCTTCTGGGCGGACTGGACCAGCCTACAAGCGGCTCCGTACGGATCAACGGCATCGACCTTGCAACTCTTTCCGACAAGAAGCTTTGCAGCATGAGAAATGAAGAGATCGGATTCGTATTCCAGTTCTATAACCTGGTTCCGAACCTGAATGTAGAGGACAACATCGCACTGCCCCTGATGCTGGCAGGCAAGAAGAAGTCCGACTATCAGGCCAAGATCGATGAGTGCCTGGAGCTGATCGGCATGACAGACAAGAGAAAGCTGACACCCCGCGAACTGTCCGGCGGCCAGCAGCAGAGAGTTGCCATCGCACGTTCCCTGGTATTCGATCCGGACATCCTCTTCCTTGATGAACCCATCGGAAACCTGGATACCAAGACCGGTATGAAGATCATGGATCTCTTCCGTCGGATCAACCGCAAGTACGGTAAGACCATCGTACAGGTAACCCACTCCGACGAAGCAGCACGCTACGGCACCCGCCTGATCCGCATCGTGGACGGCGAAGTGGAATCCATGCATGTCGTATCCAAGGATATGCGCACAGCCTAAACCAACCAAGAAGGGGGTCAGACCCCATTACAAAGCCGTTACATTGATGTAACGATTTCGTAATGGGGTCTGACCCCCTCTTGTTGTTATTCCTTCTTGGCTCCGGCTTTATTCACAACTGTGATGACGAGCCATGCAATGGCCGATACACCGGCCGCCAGCCCGATGGCCATCCAGCCCACGCCCTTGCTGATGGTGGCATGAATAAACAGATCCCAGAAGACGCTGACCGTGAACACCATACCGGCGACGCTCAGTGCGAAAACCGCGACGCGATACCGGTTCAGCGGCTGGATCAGCTTCCAGAGCAGCACAAAGCCGATGGCTGCCAGCATATACATGCCGGTCACGGATACCTCATCCTTGGTCATGCCGTAGGCCGGTCCCACCAGCATCAGGATGCTGACGGAGATAAATCCGATCAGGGCTGCCGGAATGGCTCCCCGAAGTGTCCGGTACAGCAGCCGTCCGTGCTGTCTTCTGGTATTGTTCTCCAACGCCAGCAGGAAGCCGGGAAGACCGATGTTGAAGCCCGAGATCAGTGAGATCTGTGTAGGCTTAACCGGATACTGCAGCAGCAGGATGATTGAAAATGTAGCGATCAGCAGCGAGAAAATGTTCTTATACAGGAACAGGATACCGGAACGGGTGATATTGTTGATGATCCGCCGCCCCTCCGTCACGATCTGCATCATGTGGCTGAAGTCCGAATCCAGCAGCACCACCTGTGCCGCCTGGCGCGCCGCGTCACTTCCTCCTCCCATGGCGATGGAGCAGTCCGCTTCCTTCATGGCCAGGATATCATTGACACCGTCGCCGGTCATGGCCACCTTCTGGCCGTTAGCCTTGATGGCAAGGATCAGCTCCTTCTTCTGTTCCGGTTTCACACGTCCGAACACCGTATATTCCCTGACTGCTTTTCTGTAATCCTCTTCCGTGGAAAGGGTTGCGGCATCCACATATTTCTCTGCGTCCTCGATCCCGGCCTCCACGGCAACCCGTGAAACCGTCAGGGGATTGTCACCGGAGATCACCTTGATCTTCACACCCTGCTCTTTAAAGTATGTAAATGTGGCAGGTGCCGTCTCACGGATCTCATTTGCAAGACTGACAAAGAGCATGGGACTGCCGTTTCCTGTGAGAGCCAGTACACGCTGTCCCCTTCCCGTCCAGTTCTCGATCAGTTCTCTGTTCCTTTCCATATCCTCCGGTGAAAGAAGGAATTCCGGTGCACCCAGGCGGTACACATCCTCCTCCACACGAATCTCGGAATATTTGTTTTTTGAGCTGAAGGGCAGAACCTCCGTTGCCGGAAGAGGTGTTCCCTCCCGATAACGTTCCCGGAGCGCCACCATGGTGATATTCTCATCCGGAACCGTATGGATATAAGAGGCAAGAAGACCCTCTGCAATGGCGGCGGATGACGCTTCCGTTCCCTCAGGACGAAACACGGAGGTTACCGACATCACATCACTGGTGATGGTTCCCGTCTTGTCCACACAGAGCACATCCACTCTTGCAAGAGTCTCAATACTCTTCATATCATGCAGCAGCACCTTCTTTCGGGCCAGCCGCGCCGCGCTCATTGTGAGTGCCACTGTCAGAAGCAGATACAGTCCCTCGGGGATCATCCCCACCACGGCTCCTACCATGGAAACCACGCCGTCCTGCAGACTGTTTCCGTTCACCACACAGGATTCATAGATCAGCGCTCCGCCTACAGGAATGATGATGATACCGGCAACCAGAATGATCAGCTCGATGTCGCGGATCATTTCCGACTTCTTGTTCTTTACTTCTTTCGCCTTCGCCGTCAGCTGTGCCGCGTAGGATTCCGTACCCACCCGGGTCAGCCGGGCGATGCAGCTTCCGGACACAACAAAACTGCCTGACATCAGTTCGCTGCCGGCTTCCTTTTCCACCTCATCGGATTCGCCCGTGAGAAGCGCTTCATTTGCTGAGATCTTACCCTCCACCACCTCTGCATCCGCCGGGATCTGCTGCCCCGAAGAAAGAACGATCAGATCTCCCAGCACCAGCCGTTCCATTGCAATGGTCCTTGTCTCTCCGTCACGGATCACCGTGTACTCGGTCACATCCAGCAGGGACAGCTTGTCCAGAACCTTCTTCGCACGGAGCTGCTGTATGATACCGATGATCATATTTGCAAAGACCACCGGCAGGAACAGAAGGTTCCTATACGCACCTACCAAAATGACCAGGATACCCAGGCCAAAGAAAATGGCATTGAAGTAGGTGCACACATTTCCGATAATGATGGAGGCCACACTTTGGGAGCTCTGGTCCGGCAGCCGGTTGGATTTTCCTTCCTTCTCCAGACGCAGAGCCTCCGACTCAGTGAGGCCTGTATGTTTACTTTTTTCAGTTATGGATTGACTCATGGTATACGAATCCTTATTGGGATCACTCATTGCTGCGGAATGTACGGCGACAGTACACCGTTGATCTCCTTCATGAGAACCTCCGTATCCGCCGGAAGAACGATGGCTTTCTCCTCCCGCTTCTTTTCGTCCGTCAGCTCATAGTAGCTCTTCTGATCCAGAAGCATGACCATTTCCTTTCCGTCGTCAATGCGGGTTCCGGTGATATAATACGGCATATCCTCTCCGTCCACCGTGAGGAATACCGGGTTCGGCGTGGAGCTTATGGCATCCTGCTTTGCAAGCTGTCTTAACGTTCCTGCCTCACCCTCCTGCGGCGGAACATCCGCTGTAGCCTCAGCCTCTGTATCTCTCTTAGCTCCCTGCTTTGCCGACTCGGCAGCCTCTTCCATGGCAGCACCGTTCTCGGGGCTGAGTGTGGGGCTGTCGATCTCGCCATCCATTGCTCCCTCTTCTTCTGCCATGATATCATCCTTCATGGCCGGTGCATAGGACTGCTGGGATTTCTGTGAACCCCTTCCTTTTTCCTTCTCCTCCGACTCACTCTTTGCACTGCCGCCGTTCAGCATATTAATATCATACGAAACGGATTCATCCGTTGCCGAATCCTTCTTGCTCTCCCTTCCCGTAAGGCCGATGATCGCAAGAGATCCCAGCAGAACCACTGCCGCTGCCGCAACACCGATGATCAGTGCGGTACGGTGTGACTTATTCTTTCTTTTACTTTCAAACGGTACTACATTATCCTGCTGTGCTGCATAAAATCTTTCTTCTCTGGAGGGCTGCACGTTCATATCTACCGCTGCATTTGCCTCCATCATGGGAGGATTCTGATATGCGGTTCGGTCAAGTCCCGCTTCGATCCGTCCCCAGAGATCCGGCACCTCCTGATCCAGCATCCGGAGGTATGCTTCTTCTTCAGGTGTATATTTATTTTTATCCATCCTGCATGTACCTCCTTAGCTTCTTGATTGCTTCATTGTAGTGCCAGGACACCGTGCCCTGGGCCATGGACAGCATTTCCGATATCTCCCGGAAGGTGAACCCGCCGGTCAGCTTCAGGTCGATGATCTCCTTCTCAACCGCCGTCAGCAGCTGCATCGCCGCTTCCAGGGTCAGCCGGTTCGCCGCCTGCTCCGCCAGCTCCGGGCCACCGCTTCTGTGGAACATGGGGCTTGCTCCCGCAGCGTCCGCACTGACCTCCCGTCCGGTCTCCCCGTCCTCGTCAACGGGTTCGTCCAGAACCGCCATCTCCCGTCCGTTCTTCCGGATATAGTCGATACACATGTTCCTGGCGATAGTCACCATCCATGCCTTGTGATGCCCGTCCCCCCGAAAGCTTCCCGCCACATTGAAAAGGCGGATAAAAAATTCGGAGGCAACGTCTTCCGCTGCCTCCCTGTGTTTTAACTGGTTCATGCAAACGGAAAATATAAGCTTCAGGTATGCCTCATACACTTCGCGCAAGGCATCCCGGTCTCCGGCCGCCATGCGTTGCATGCATGATTCGAATACATTTTCTTCCAACCGGCAACCCTCCTATCTATACATACGTCTTCCGCCATGGATTTTATGGGACGAAATAAGCGTTAACGAAAGAATTTTTTCTGCTCGCAGGGAAAATTTCTTTCGTATAACGCAAAACGACCCGAGTGCGATCGTTTTACGCAGTAAAACGAAGGAGCACGAGGGACGGCATGATTGCGAGAGCGGCTTCAGACGCGAAGCAATCATGATTTCGTCCCATATATTTCTTTCCTTCTATGCAAATACCTCTTCCATCTCGTAATACAGCTTCGTCAGCGTCTCCGTGGACAGATCCGCCTCATTCAGGACCGTATACCGATCCGGACGGGTCCCCGGTGCCTGCTGCCATGCACCAACGAAGATCTCCGGTGTGATCTTCCATGTGGAAGGACATACCGGAATTTTGTACTCCTTCAGGATCCGGGTGATCTTCGCCACATTCCGGTTCTGGAACTTGCATGCCACATAGCTTCCCATGGCAACGGCGATTCCGTGAGGTACTGCCACATACTCGCTGTAAAGCTCATCCAGGGCATGGCAGAACAGATGCTCGGAGCCGCTGCTGGGCCGTGAAGATCCTGCGATCTCCATGGCAAGTCCTCCCATGACCAGGGCCTGGGTCAGGCGCTTGATGAAATCCTTGGACTTCAGCTCCTTCATATCGTTATAAGCGATGGAATTGAAGGCCATCTTTGAGATCATGTAAGCGAAATCATCCACATGCTCCTGTCCTTGATCGTAAGCCTTCTTCCAGTCCACAAGGGCGGTATATTTGCTGATGGTATCACCGACACCCGACAGCAGCTGACGCTCCGGAGCGGATACGATGGTGTTCACATCCACCAGGATCGCATGAGGAATGGTACATTTAAAGGTCTTCCGCGCCTTTCCCTCGGTTCCAAGCACGGCCACCGGCGATGCCAGCGAATCATTGGACAGGGTGGTAGGCAGGGAAATGAGAGTACTCTTCGACACAAATGCGGCGAACTTCGCCAGATCCAGCACGGTGCCTCCACCGAATCCGATGACGAGCTTGATGTTGTTCATGGTGATGTACTTCGCCAGCGATACTGCAGCGTCATAGGTGGCAGCCTGGATCAGATACAGCTCCGGATACTTGAAATCCGCCTCGATCCGCTTCAGCTGATCCTCGAAGATTCCCTTCAGATTCTCCTCCGTGACCAGGATCATTTTCTGGTTCTCCATATTCGGAAGGACGTCCTTCATGACATCCGGGATCCGGTCGAAGATTCCTTCCTCAATCACCAGGTGATAGGGTAAACGAAAACTGTTGTGCATGGTATTCTCCTTCTTTTTATATCGTCATTTCTTCCCGACGTTTCCGGTCCACCTCGATCCACTCATCCAGAGAAAGGGGTGTATAATCCGAAAACATACAGAAGCAGTTGATCATATTGCAGGGGATGTTGTGCAGACCTTCCAGTCCGCGAAGCTCTCTCTTGGTCTCCCGGGTCAGATGAATGAACTGATTGATCAGACGCTCATCCTCTGAATCGTGCACATGTCCGTAGAGCATGTAGGAAAGGGGGTTTCCGTCCTCATCCAGCCGGTTCTGGCCGTTGTAGCAGAATACCGGATAATGACAGACGATCACCTTCCGATTATCGTCCGAAAGCTCGGCATAGGGCTTGATCCATTTAAAACGAAAGGCATTGAAGCCCTTGGTATTCACGTAACGGTCATGATTGCCGTAGATCAGATACAGCTTTCCGTTCAGGCTTTCCAACAGCTGATTGGTCTGCTCCGCCGTACCCAGGGACAGGTCTCCGAGGATCACCACCTCATCGTTCTTCCGAACCTTCCTGTTCCAGTGGTCAATCATCACCTCATTCATTTCCTCAACGGATGAAAAGCCTCTGCAGTCCATCCGTTCGTTCATGCCTTCATGATAAAAATGAAGGTCTGAGATATAATATCGCATGTCTCTCCTTAATGCTTCTTCTCTTTCTTTCCACTGCCTTCATTCACATAAACCTTCACCCGGTTATTCTCGGAGGTTTCGATGGAAAGGCTCTTGATCCCCAGGACAAACTTGGCAAATGTGGCGTAACCGAATTCTTTGGCATTGAACTGCGGATACTCCGCATAGAGCCGCTGGCCCAGAAGTCCCAGTTCGATACCGTCCGGTCCCTCCTTCCGCACCTGATCCTCCACGTACTGCATGAGCCGTTTCTTCATGTCCTTATCTTCCTTCAGGACAACGGTGACGGTGCTGTTTGTCTTCTTCAGAGTGAAGCCACGGATCTCTTCGATAAATGTTGAAAGTGAGCTGTAGCCGTAATTACGCACATCGAAGTCGGAATACTTCTTCTGCAGCCGGCTTCCGATCTCGCCGAGACCGGTCTCCCGGCCTTTGTTGTCATTCTCGGTGATGATCTCGATGATGGCATTCTCCACCACGCTCTGCTCCAGGATATTCTCGGACTTTTTCTTCTTCTTGCCCTTCAGCAGAGTCTTGCCGGAATCATCCTCCGACTGATCCAGCAGCAGCTCCAGATCCGTAAATACGGAGCAGGCCGCACGGAAGGATCTGGGCGTCTTACTCTCCCCCATACCGATAACATCCATGCCGGATTCACGAAGCCTGCTGGCCAGACGGGTGAAGTCCCCGTCGCTTGAAACGATGCAGAACCCATCCACACTTTCCGTGTAGAGAATGTCCATGGCATCAATGATCAGTGTCGAATCCGTGGCATTCTTTCCTACCGTATTCCGGAACTGCTGGATCGGGGTGATGGAATTCTCCATCAGCTCCTTCTTCCATTTGCCGGCCTGAGTCGAGGTCCAGTCACCGTAGATTCTCTTATAGGTTACGACTCCGTACTTCGTCATCTCGTCCAGGATACTACCGATATACTTGGAGGAAATGTTGTCCGAGTCGATCAATACCGCATATCGTTTATCTTCCACTTATTTATCCTTTCTTATGTCACATCCCGCAGGTGCACCTGTCTTTTCCGCACCCACAGCAGGGTGCTCCCATCATCAGCTGCAGACGGCCCGGCAGCATCTCCATATGCACGCGTCGCACATCTCCGCCGTATTCCCCGTCTATATGAAGTACAACCGGCTCCTCCATCTCGATATCGAGGGTGGATCCGTTCCGCAGGGTAAAGCCCTTCAGCTTCTTCTGCTTTCCCGCCACCAGTACCGGAAGCTCAAAGAAGGTCTTCCATTTCGGGATATTCTCCGCCACGCAGGTGGAGATCTGTCCGTCCATGGGATCCGCGTCCGGTGCCATGGGCACCCCGCCGCCCTCCCAGTTCAGATTCATGGCTGCCAGGAAGATCATCTTCCGAACCCGGAGCACATTCTCCAGGTCTCCGTCATAAATGATCCGGCCGTTCCGGGTCTTCATGGTGAACAGAGACTCGATGGTCAGCAGCACATAGGTCAGCTTTCCGAGTCCCAGCTTATTCAGGAACTTCTTCTGCCTGGACTTCATGGCCTTCTTGCAGACCTCTGCATCCAGTCCTACTCCTGCGCTGATCCCGAACATCCGGGGTGCATGGTCGTCACCCTTCACCCAGCCGAGATCCACATGAGCCGGTGTCTCACAGTTCAGGATCTGCATCAGTGCAGGTACAGGCTTTACGGGAAGCCCCAGTCCGCGGGCAAAATCATTTCCGGATCCCGTGGGGATCACGCCCAGCCATACACGGCTGAAATCGGAAATGCCGTTGATCACTTCATTTACCGTACCGTCACCGCCAAGCACCACCAGATTGACATGAACATCCTTGGAGCTATAGCGGCGGATGATCTCCGTGGTGAGCCGGGCCGCATGTCCGCGTCCCTTGGTCCGCCATGCGTGATACGGGATATGTTCCGCCTCCAGGATGGCGCGGATGTCCTTCCAGACCTTCTGTCCGCGGCCGTTACCGCCACGGTAATTAACGATAAAATATAACATACCTTCTCACCCCTGTCTTTCTAAAACCATCTTAGCGAAGAAAGATGATTACCTGTGATAAAGCTTCTTGCTCTGATACTTGGGCTCGCAGGTCAGGTTCATGCCCAGCTTCTTGAAGACGTTCACATCTACCTGAGACAGGATAACCGAGCTGTGAACCTCCAGACCCTTCAGATTGGGAAGCTGTGCGTAAGCCTTGGCCGCAGTCTCATCGGAAAGGGCTGCAATGGACAGTGCGATGAGGATCTCATCGATGTGCAGCAGCGGATTATGATTCCGAAGGAACTTCACCTTTAGCTCCATGATCGGTTCAATGACCTGGGGAGAGATCAGCTTCGCAGCATCGTCGATCCCAGCCAGCACCTTCAGCGCATTCAGGATCATGGCCGAGGACGCTCCCAGAAGGGATGAGGTCTTGCCGGTCACGATGGTTCCGTCCGGAAGCTCTACTGCCGCTGCCGGTCCGCCGGTTTCCTCCGCACGGATATTTGCGGCTGCCACCACAGGACGGTCTGCCGGGGAAAGCTTTGCCTTCTTCATCAGAAGCTCCAGCTTCTGGATGACAGAATCACCGGCATCCCCTTTGCGCCGGTCACACAGTGCCTGATAGTATCTGCGGATGATCTCCTGATTGGCTGCAGCCTGCGTTGCCTCATCATCGATGATGCAGTAGCCCGCCATATTTACACCCATGTCCGTGGGGGACTGATAGGGACTGGTTCCGGAGATCTTCTCGAACATTGCCTTCAACACCGGGAACACTTCCACATCACGGTTGTAGTTGACCACGGTCTCCCCGTAGGTCTCCCAGTGGAAGGGATCGATCATATTTACATCGTTCAGGTCTGCTGTTGCTGCCTCGTATGCCAGATTCACCGGATGGTTAAGCGGCAGGTTCCAGATCGGAAATGTCTCGAATTTTGCATATCCCGCTTCCACACCCCGCTTCTGCTCATGATACAGCTGGGAGAGGCAGGTTGCCATCTTTCCGCTGCCCGGTCCGGGGGCAGTCACTACCACCAGCGGACGGGTGGTCTCGATATAGTCGTTCTTTCCGAAGCCCTCATCGCTGAAAATGAGAGGGATGTCGGAAGGATAGCCGGGAATGGGATAATGCCGGTACACCTTAAGTCCCAGCGCCTTCAGCTTCTTCTCATAGGCGATGGCCGAGGGCTGCTCCTTGAACTGCGTCAGAACCACGCTGCCTACGTAAAGCCCGTTGTTTGTGAAGGCATCCACGAGCCGAAGCAGATCCATATCGTAGGTGATACCGATATCTCCACGCACCTTGTTCTTCTCGATATCACCTGCCTTGATGGCGATCACGATCTCCGTCTGATCCTTCAGCTGCTTCAGCATGGTGATCTTCGAATCCGGAAGAAATCCCGGAAGTACACGGGATGCGTGATAGTCATCGAAAAGCTTGCCGCCAAACTCCAGATAGAGCTTGCCACCGAACTTCCCGATCCGTTCCATGATGTGCTTGGACTGCATGTCCGAATATTTGTCGTTGTCAAATCCGATCTTGTTCATAGTAATTCTTCTCCTGTTACCTGTCACTTTCATTGTCTGTCCCGGAGTCCTTCTCCGTGTCACTTTCGCTGTCCGTCTCCGCATGTACAGAGGTCTCTTCCTCCGTCGCATCGCCGGAAATACCGTACTTCCTGCGTTCCTCTTCCAGGATCTTCGCCATAAGGTTCTGCTCGGTCTTCTTCTCTTCTTCCTCCAGAAGATCCATGCTGGCGTCACCCACGGAGGATTCATCCGCAAAGCCGTCGAAGATCTCCGACTTCCCCTTTAGGATCTGCAGCACGTGCTCGTCCACGGTATTCTCGGCAAGCAGCCGAAACACCTCCACGGAACGCGCCTGACCCATGCGGTAGACTCTGGAGATGGCCTGGGTCTCGATGGACGGCTTCCACTGAGGCTCGCAGATCACCACCACACTGGCAGCCTGAATGTTGAGTCCCACGCCCCCGGCTACGATCTGACAGAGGAGCACACTCCCATCCGGTCCTGCCGCAAACTGATCCACCAGGTCCTGCCGCCTGTCTGCAGGAATACTTCCGCTGATAGGACCGAACACCCGCTCTCCCAGGATCTCCTGCACCCGGGCCATGGTATCCAGGAAATAGGAGAACACCAGAACCTTCCGGCCCTCTTCCTTCGCCTGCTCCGCGATCTCCAGCAGATGCTGTGCCTTCACGGAATCTGCCATATCCTGCACATTCCAGGACACCCGCCGTACCTTTGCAAAGTTTCCTTCCGACAGAGAAGCCTTGTACACCGCCAGCTCCTTCTGTCCCAGCCGGCACCACTCTTCCTTCTCCACCTTCTCGGGAAGTTCCTTCAACACATCCTCCCGGGTCCGGCGGAGATACACCGGTGCGATCTTCTCCCGGAATTCCGGTGCCATGGACAGCTCCTTCATGCCCCGGATCTCCGCAGCCTTCTCGGTGTTCAGCATGCTGATCAGGAAGATCATCTCGTCCACCCGGTTCTCCAGAGGCGTGCCTGTCATGAACAGCACACGGTCCGAAGCTGCCGCATAACGTATGAGTCCCTTGGTCCGCTCTGCCTCGGGATTCTTCACGTAGTGGGCTTCATCCACCACAAGCAGATCCACCAGCAGTCCCTCCGGAGGTGCCAGCTTCGTTACGGTTTCGAAGGTTGTCACCGCCACACCGCCGTTTTGGATCCAGCTACGGAACTCTTCTTCCCGGTCGTTTCCG
>CADBRW010000283.1 GCA_902797155.1 uncultured Lachnospiraceae bacterium | reverse complement strand
GGTCGGTATTAAGTGCCGCAACGCAAAACTGAAGACCGTAGCGATCCCGTCCTCCATGTCAGCAGCACTTGGAATCACGGAGCCGGCGATCTTCGGTGTAAACTTCCGCTTTATGAGACCATTCCTGTGCGGTATGGCAGGTGGCGCTGCCGGAGCTCTGTTCGGTGCGCTGACGAAGATCGGCGCAACCGCATACGGTGTAACCGGTATTCCCGGATATCTGACCATTGACAGTCCGGGTCTGTATACGATCCTGCTTCTGATCTCCGGAGGCGTGGCATTTGGTCTTACCATGTTCTTCTGGAAGGAGGAGGCGCCGGAGGGAGGTCCCTCCATTAAGGAGGCTGCCGGAGCAGCGGCGGTAGTTGATGCGGCAGCGGATAAAGGCGGAGCGGCAGCGGGAGCGACCGCTCAGGACGCAGGCTTTGAGCAGAAGGTAGTCATTAAGAGTTCCGGCGGAGAGATCGCACAGCCCACACCGGGTAAGGTCATTCCGTATACGGAGATCCCGGATCCCACATTTGCGGCGGGAACACTGGGAGAAGGCGTCGGAGTAGAACCGACAGAGGGCGTGGTATATGCCCCGTACGATGGTGAGATCTCATCGGTTGCTGACAGTAAGCATGCCATCGGTATCACCGGTGAGAATGATCAGGAGCTTCTGATCCATGTAGGCGTGGACACCGTGGAAATGAACGGAGACGGCTTCAACACCCTGGTAGCGGAAGGCGATCAGGTGAAGAAGGGCCAGAAGCTGATGGAATTTGACATCGGCAAGATCAAGGCGGCAGGCCATCCGGATACGGTGGTTGTCCTGCTCACCAACAGCGATGACTATGAGGATGTAACCTTTGGTTAGGATATTAAATGATTAGGAGGAGAAGGAAGCATGAAGGAATTTAAGTATGTGATCACAGATGAGGTAGGAATCCACGCACGTCCGGCAGGTCTTCTGGTTAAGAAGGCTAAGGAATTCACCAGCACCATTACCATCAGTAAGGGTGATAAGAGTGCAAAGGCTACGGCCCTGATGAAGCTCATGGGTATGGGCGTTAAGAAGGGTGATGAGGTTACCGTTCAGGTGGAAGGCGATGACGAAGAGGCTGCTGCAGCTGCAATCGAAGCGTTCCTGAAGGAAAACCTCTAAAGAGTGAAACCATGCTCTGCAGGCTGCGGTCGGCAGAGGGATGATCTACAGAGGATCACAGAACAGACGGGCGGTTCGGGACGCGTTCGATGAGAACACCCGGGCTGCCCGTTTCATTATGGAGGGAAAAAGGATGAGAATAGGAGCATTGGAGGCAGGCGGAACGAAGATGGTGTGTGCCATCGGCGATGAGAACGGGAAGATCTATGAGCAGATCTCGGTTCCCACAACCACACCGGATGAAACCATGCCGAAGATCATTGATTATTTTAAGGATAAGAATATCGAAGCTCTGGGGATCGCAAGCTTCGGACCGGTGGATGTAAACCTTGCATCCCCCACCTATGGTTATATCGTGAAAACTCCGAAGCTGGCCTGGGCAAATTACAATCTGGTGGGAACCATGAAGGACGCTCTGCACGTGCCCATCGGTTTTGACACGGATGTGAACGGGTCTCTTTTGGGAGAGGTCACCTGGGGTGCGGCAAAGGGGCTTACGGATGTGGCATATATTACCATCGGTACCGGTGTGGGCGGAGGAATTCTGTCCGGAGGCAAGGTGGTGCACGGGATGCTTCATCCGGAAATGGGACACGTGAAGGTGATCCCGGTTCCCGGGGACAACTACGCAGGTCGCTGCCCCTTCCACGGAAACTGTCTGGAGGGCATGGCGGCAGGTCCGGCGATCAACGAACGCTGGGGCAGGCCCGGCCATGAACTGGTGGAGGTTCCGGAGGTATGGGAGTATGAAAGCGATTACCTGGCGCAGGCCTGTGTGATGCTGATCCTTACCGTCAGTCCCCAGAAGATCATACTGGGAGGCGGAGTGATGCATCAGCTGCAGCTCTTCCCGCTGATCCGTGCGAAGGTTGCCGAGAAGCTGAACGGATATCTGGAGACGAAGGAGCTTTCCGATCTGGACAGCTATATCGTTCCGGCAGGCTGCAACGATGACCAGGGAATCATGGGAGCCGTAAAGCTGGGACTGGATGCGCTGGGGGCGTAGCACGACAGGATGATATGTCCGGACTGTACGAATCTCGAAGTATGGTCCGGTGCATCGTTGAAGGGGGGGATTATATTGCGGGAATGGACAAGAGAGGAAAAGTATCGGTATCTGAAGGATCCACAGGAGCTGGTGGAGCTGTATGACCGGATCCGTGCATCCGAATACCGCCAGACATTTCATAATCAGGCGGTGACAGGACTTATGAACGATCCCAACGGGTTTGTATGGTTTGACAACCGCTGGCATCTCTTTTATCAGTGGTGTCCCTGGGGGGCGGTTCATGGATTGAAGCATTGGTACCATATCGTCTCAAAGGATCTGGTAACCTGGAAGAATCTGGGCGTCTGCCTGCTTCCGGACCAGGAAGAGGGGTATGATAATAAGGGTGTTTATTCCGGTTCTGCCATGCCCATCGGGGAAAAGCTCTATCTGTACTATACCGGCAATCATCGTGATCCGGACTGGACCCGTCATGCCTATACCTGTCTGGCCCGTCTCGGAAATGACGGGTGGCCGGAGAAGTACCCGCTTCCGCTTTTCGGTTCTCATCCGGATTATACGGAGAACCAGAGGGATCCGAAGATCATCTGCGGAGTGGAGGAAGGCACCTATTACATGCTCATCGGTGCCGAGACGAAGGAGAAGCACGGCTG
>CADBRW010000282.1 GCA_902797155.1 uncultured Lachnospiraceae bacterium | reverse complement strand
GTAGCAAAAAACTATAATGTATTGGGGGTTACAAGTGTTATTATACGCAAAACCGTTTCGAAGTGTGCCCAAAGATGAAAAAGTTTTCAAATCTTTTTTGTTAAATGTGCCAATGCACTTTGGGCACTTTGTCCTGTTTTGGTTATTCTGACACAGTTTCGCCCTCTGTTTTGTCGGTTTTGAACAAAGATGTGAACTCTTCCCCTGTGATCTTCTCCTTTTCCAGAAGCAATTCCGCTGCTTTGTGCAGCACATCCATGTGCTCCTCAATGATCTTTCTTGCCTTATCGTAGCATTCATCGATAATCCGCTTTACTTCCGCATCGATCAGGGACTTAACGGACTCGCTGTAGTGTGCTTCGTGGCCGATATCCCTGCCCACAAAGACCTGATCATCCTCTGCTGTCTCATAGTTGACCATACCGACCTTCTCCGAGAAGCCATAACGGACAACCATGTCCCTTGCAGTTTTGGATGCCTGACGGATGTCCTGGGATGCACCTGTGGTCACATCATTGAAGATCAGCTCCTCTGCGATCCGTCCGCCGAAATCCACCTGGATCTCCTGCAGCATTTTCTCTTTGGTATTAAAGACATTATCATTCTCGGGTAACGGCATGGTATAGCCCGCTGCTCCTACGCCTGTCGGGATAATGGATACCGTATAGACCGGTTCCATCTCCGGAAGGACATGGAAGAGGATGGCGTGTCCTGCCTCGTGATAGGCCGTGATCTTCCGCTCCTTCTCCGGCACCAGACGGGATTTCTTCTCCGTTCCGATACCTACCTTTACGAACGCCTTGTCCACGTCTTCTTTCTTAATAAACTTACGATCCTGACGCGTTGCCTGAATGGCCGCTTCATTCATCAGATTCTCCAGATCCGCACCGGAGAATCCGGCCGTAGTCCGTGCAATGGCATGAATATCCACATCTTCTGCCAGCGGCTTATTACGGGTATGTACCTTCAGGATCTCTTCCCGGCCCTTGACATCCGGCCGGCCTACGGCACATTTCCGGTCGAAACGACCGGGACGAAGTATAGCAGGATCCAGGATGTCCACACGGTTTGTGGCAGCCATTACGATGATGCCTTCATTCTCGCCGAAACCGTCCATCTCAACCAGAAGCTGATTCAGCGTCTGCTCACGCTCATCGTGACCGCCGCCCAGACCTGCACCACGCCGGCGGGCTACCGCATCGATCTCATCAATAAAGACAAGGCAGGGTGCATTCAGCTTCGCATCCGCGAAAAGATCACGGACACGGGACGCACCCACGCCGACGAACATTTCCACGAAATCCGATCCGGAAATGGAGAAGAAGGGCACATCCGCCTCGCCGGAGATAGCCTTTGCAAGCAGAGTCTTACCGGTTCCCGGAGGGCCTACAAGCAGGATACCCTTGGGAATCCGGGCACCCATATTCGTGTACTTTCCGGGGTCCTTCAGGAAGTCAACGATCTCCGCCAGTTCTTCCTTCTCTTCCACCAATCCGGCTACATCCTTAAATGTAATGCCGGTCTTTACATCCTTCTTGGCACGGCTCTTGCCGAAATTCATCAGCTTGTTGTTCGCACCGCCACCGCCTGCTCCGGCCTGCTGGCTCATTACAAAGAAGATTACCAGAAGTGCCAGAACCACGGCAAAGACATAGGGCATCAGCTTCGTCCAGACAGACGGACGCTCTACATCGCTGACCGTAAATGGAACACTGTTCTTTGCATCCTCAAGCACCTTGATGGTATCACTGACATCCGGTGTAAAGAACACCAGATCTCCGTCTGTGCGGATCACCGCAACGGTACCGGTGGGGACCTCCGCATTCTGCGTGATCTCAACCCGGACCACCTCAGAGCTTTTCAGTTCGTGTTTTAATGTGTCATTTGTGTAGTCGGTTCGTACATTTCCCTTCCGGTTGAGGATCGTATTTGCGATCCCCAGCATCAGGAGAAGCAGGAGAATGTAGATAAAGATTCCTCCGACTCTGGGTTTCTTTTCCATGATGGTTCCTCGATTTCTATAGTTTAACAGATGACTCCTATATATGGGAGATTGCGGTAGTTCTGGGCGTAGTCAAGTCCATAGCCCACAACGAATTTATCGGGAATGGTGAAGCCTGTGAGCCAGGGCTCGATCTTCACCAATCTTCTGGATGGCTTATCCAACAGTGTGATAACCTCCAGGCTGGCGGGTTTTCTTTCCTTCAAAACGTTCATAAGGTAAGAAAGTGTCCTCCCGGTGTCCATGATATCTTCCACCACGATCACATCCAGGCCCTCGATGGGCTCATCCAGATCTTTGTTAAACCGGATCACACCGGTGGATGTCGTTCCGTTGCCATAGCTGGACACGGAAATGAAATCCAGCGTAACCGGTGTCTTCATCCGCTTCGTCAGCTCACACAGGAAATAAACGCTGCCCTTCAGGATCCCGATCATCCGAAGCTCCTTCCCGGCATAGATGCGGTCAAGCTCTTCTGCCATTTCCTGTACTCTCTTCTCAAGTGTTTCCCGGTCAATCAATGTTTCGATCTGTACTTCCATGCGCATTCCGCCTCCCGTCTGTCGGGGATTTCCCCTCATAATTCACGTGCCCGCGGAGCTTTCTGCTCCTGCAGAGCACTATCGGTCTATCCGCACTTCATAGACTTCTTTTGTTTCCGGTTTTACCTTAACATGCTCACTGAGCCTCAGGCCCACGACCCAAAGGATACTGTCATCATCCGCCAGTACCGGGTAGGAGTTCCTTCGGTCTTCCGGTATCTTTCGATCCGTGAAAAATCTGGCCAGAGTCTTCTTACGCCCATCCTCAAAAAGTACAATGGTATCTCCCTGCCGTGGTGTTCGCAGCACGGGACTTCCGTGAACCGCATCCGCGTCCATAAGGATCATCTCAGTCCCATCCGGAATGGATTCCCCCGGCTGATAGGGCCGTTTTATAACCGACAGCTTCG
>CADBRW010000281.1 GCA_902797155.1 uncultured Lachnospiraceae bacterium | reverse complement strand
CAGTTCGACAGCAGCAAGACCTATAAGCTGATCAACAAGAACAGCGGTCTCTCCATCGATGTGAACGGCAACCGCAGAGACAACGGAACCAATATCATCCAGTATACCTACAAGGGCTCCAACAACCAGAGATGGAAGATCGAGCGGCAGTCCAGCGGTTACTACATCATCAAGAATGTATCCACCGGGAAGGTTCTCACGGTGCAGGATGATGCAACCTGGGACGGCGCAAATGTCCATCAGTGGGATTATTATGGCAGCCAGAGCCAGGAGTGGTCCTTCAAGGCCTCCAGGAATAACACTTATAAGATCGTGAACCGCAAGAGCGGCAAATGTCTGAACATTTCCTGGGGAAGCAAGGACAACTGCGCGAATGTCGAGCAGTATAAGGACGCCGACAGCGACGCCGAACTGTTCTGGATCGATACGGCAAACTAGGTATCAAACCGAACCTCAAATAAACCTCAAACAATACATTATCAGGAAGGTGGCAGATGTGGCTTAGGCCCTGTCTGTCACCTTTTCCTTTGTTTACTACATGAAAAGAAGGGCTAAACGAAGGCGGAAGATGGTTGTAACCTGGCGTGTCGGATGTTATAATTACATATTAGCGTATTGAATACTCATAAGAGAGGAAATGGCATGAAAGCATTGATTCTGAATTCCGGGCTGGGTTCCCGTATGGGAGTTCTTACCTCGGAGCATCCGAAGTGTATGACCGAGATTTCCAGCAGGGAGACCATCCTGTCCCGCCAACTGAAAATGATCGCAGACGCAGGGATCGAGGAGGTGGTGATGACCACCGGTTATTATGATGAGGTTCTGGTCACCTATTGTCAGGGGCTTGAGCTTCCTCTGCATATCACTTACGTGAAGAACCCGGAGTTTGATAAGACGAATTACATTTACAGTATCTACTGTGCAAGGGAGTATCTGGACGATGATATCGTGCTGATGCACGGGGATCTGGTCTTTGAAAATGAAGTGTTTGACCGACTGATGGCATCGCAGGAATCCTGTATGACTGTTTCATCCACCCTGCCCCTTCCCCAGAAGGATTTTAAGGCAAGAGTCGTGGACGGTATGGTGCTGCAGGTTGGCGTGGATATCTTCAATGAAGCCATGGAGGCACAGGCACTGTATAAGCTGCAGCGGAATGACTGGAGGACGTGGCTTGACCGGATCGTTCGTTTCTGCGAGGACGGGAATACCGGTGTCTATGCGGAAAATGCATTGAATGAGCTGGAGGGCGCGGCAGGGATCCATGCGTTGGATGTAAAGGACCTGCTCTGTGCGGAGATCGATAATGCAGAGGATCTTGCAACAGTAAGTGCCCGCCTGAAAGCGGTCGAGTCCAGAACGGTCTACATGTGCTTCTCTACGGATATCATTCATGGCGGACATATCGCCATTATCAAGAAGGCACAGCGCCTGGGACGTCTTATCATCGGTGTGCTTTCCGACGAAGCCGTTGCCTCCTATAAGCGGATGCCGCTGGTGCCGGCTTCCGAACGGCGTGTGATGTTTGAGAATATCGCGGGCGTATATAAGGTGGTGGAGCAGAAGACCTTAAGCTACAAGGAGAATCTTGAGCTGTATAAGCCCTCCATCGTCGTGCATGGGGATGATTGGGTAAGCGGATTCCAGAGACCCATCCGGGATGAGGTGACGGCTATCCTTGCATCCTATGGCGGAAAGCTGGTGGAATACCCATATAGCAATGACGAAAAGTATAAGGAGATCGACGCGAGGACCCGGGCGGATCTGGCAATGCCGGATGTGCGCCGTGGAAGACTGCGCCGGATGCTGAATGCCAAGGGCCTTGTGACTGCTATGGAGGCCCATGACGGTCTGACGGGTCTCATCGTTGAGAATACCGTGGTCTATCAGGACGGCGGAGCCCGGCAGTATGATGCCATGTGGGTATCCAGTCTGTGTGATTCCACCGCAAAGGGAAAACCGGATATCGAGCTTGTGGATATGACCTCCCGGTTCCGTACCATCGAGGACATCACGGAGGTGACCACTAAGCCCATCATTTTCGACGGGGATACCGGCGGAAAGACGGAACATTTTATCTATACGGTACGAAGCCTGGAGCGCCTCGGCGTCTCCATGGTGATCATTGAGGATAAGACGGGTCTGAAGAAGAACTCCCTGTTTGGGACAGAGGTTCAGCAGACTCAGGACAGTATCGAGGATTTCTCCGAGAAGATCCGGGCAGGCAAGAAGGCTCAGAGAACGAAGGAATTCATGATCTGTGCCCGTATCGAAAGCCTGATCCTGGAACAGGGTATGGAGGATGCGCTGACCAGAGCCTTTGCATTTGTGGAGGCCGGTGCGGATGCCATCATGATCCACAGCAGGAGAAAGGATCCGGCGGAGATCTGCGAGTTCCTGCAGAAGTTCCGTGAGAAGGATGCCACGACTCCGGTGGTGCTGGTTCCCACAAGCTTCAATTCCGTAAAGGAAGAGGAGTGGAAGGAGCTGGGCGCCAATATCATCATTTATGCAAATCAACTGATGCGTGCAACGGTGCCGGCGATCCAGAAGGCAGCAACCATGATCCTGGAGAATCACAGAGCCCAAGAGTGTGATGCCATGCTGATGCCCTTCCAGGAGATCATACGACTGATCCCGGCAGAGGATTAAGAGATGGAACAGAAAATGATTTTCGTCGAAGAGGATTATCAGGCACTGCATGACTGGTTGGCTGAGGCAGAGGGCAGACCGGTTCTCTTCGTATGTGATACCTCCGTTCAGTTTCTGGAAGGCCTGAACGCCTTTCTGAAGCAGGAAGAAGAGCAGGGCGTATGTCTTGTTCCTTTTCAGGGATTTCAGCCCAATCCGCTGTACGAGCAGGTACTGGATGGGGTGCGTCTCTTCCGGGAAAAGGGCTGTCAGGCCATCCTGGCAGTGGGAGGCGGATCTGCGATGGATGTGGCAAAGTGCATCCGTATCTACAACGGTATGCAGGGCGACGGAGAGGATGGAAGCTTTCTTAAGCAGGAGGTTTCTGAAAATGTGGTACCGTTCCTAGCTATGCCCACCACGGCGGGAACGGGAAGTGAAGCTACCCGTTTTGCAGTGATCTATTATCAGGGAAAGAAGCAGTCGGTAACCGGAAT
>CADBRW010000280.1 GCA_902797155.1 uncultured Lachnospiraceae bacterium | reverse complement strand
GTGTTTTACCATGACAGTGGAACAGGCGATCAAGAAATACAAAATGGAACCATTGAATGTTTATACTGCCAAAGTAAAAGCACAGGAGCTGAATGTGCAGGAAGTATTATACATGAATGTCCAGAAGAATAAATATGCTTACATCATCCGTGACGGTGCCCGCGGCACCATGCTTTACAAGGATGAGAAGAGTATGTATACCAAGATGTACAAGGGTCTGAAGATGATCCCTCTGGATCCCTGATCCTATCCTTTCATGAGTGATATGGACGTACGGATTTTATTTCGTGCGTCCTTTTTTATTTCACATATTTTGACTTCAAAATGTCCTTCATCAGCTGTACACTCTCCTCATCCAGATCAAGAACATACAGGCATTCCTCGCCCTTTACCTTTTCATAGACCAGATAATACTCTCCCTCTTCTCCGGACGTATAATCATATACCTTTCTGCGGTCCGCCCGGTCCAGATCATTTCTTGCCTGATCCTTGGCGAGAGATGACATTTTCGTGATATCCTCCGCACGGACCTCCCGCACTACCTTTCTGCGCTTCTTGGCTATGATCTTCGATACCTCAATATCCCCGTTGGTGATCAGATACTCGAATTCCACCTGGAAGAGCTGCATCGAATAAATGATCACGTAGATTCCCAGGACCAGCACCGGAAGTGCCACAGCTGCGATGATGGCTTTCACCAGGATACCGGTCACCACCAGACCACAGGCTGCCAGGATCAGGAAGATGCCTGCTCCCAAAGTGAGCCTCGCCTCCGAACCGGGACGTCCCTTCACCAGTCGTTCTGTATATCGATCCATGGATGTCTACTCCTTTTCCTTCTTCTTCATGGGGCATGATGCACAGGTAACGCCCCTCTCCTGTACCTCCGGTGCACCCACCGCTCCGGTGACCACATCCTGATACATATAATTGTCCACTGTTTCCAGAAGACAGATGGCCTGGCAGGAGATCCCCTCTCCGGCTCCGGTAAATCCAAGTCCTTCCTCCGTCGTGGCCTTCAGATTGATCCTGTTCTCTTCGATCCCCATAACCTCTGCCATACGCGTGCGCATTGCAGGGATGTGGGGAGCCATTTTCGGCTTCTGGGCAATAATGGTGGCGTCCACATTTCCTATGATATAACCTTCCCTGTCCAGCAGCTTCACAACCTCCGCCAGTAGCTTCATGCTATCTGCGCCCTCGTAGGCCGGATCCGTATCCGGGAAATGTTTCCCGATATCTCCCATGGCCGCCGCGCCCAGCAGCGCATCCATGATGGCATGTGCCAGGCAGTCTGCATCCGAGTGCCCGAGCAGGCCCTTCTCATACTCTATCTTTACCCCGCCCAGGATGAGCGGGCGTCCCTCAACAAGACGATGTACATCATAACCCATTCCGATCCGCATATGTCTTCCTCCTTGCTCTTATCTAATATACTAAAATTCCTGCAAAAAAGAAACCACCAATCCGAAAAAGCTGAGCATTTTCCCCTTTACCCGTAGGAGTAAATTGTGTAAAATAAAGGCTGTGGATCATGCGGTCCACATCATTCTTTGTTGATCGGTAAAGGAGGATAGATACTATGGCAAGATCATTGGGAGGAGGCGGAGGACATTCTTCCGGTGGCGGTTCCAGATCCTCTGGCGGATCTCACAGTGGAGGCAGCCGTTCCTTCGGCGGATTCCTGCCCAGCTCCGGTGGAAGCTCCACACGGCGCGTCAGCTCCGGAAGCAGTCACAGATCCTATGGCGGAGGTCTTTTCGGTGGTGCTCCCCCACGTCCGCCGCGCCCATATTACGGACGAAGCTACTATCGCCGTTCCTACGGCGGCCCCGTGATCATCAATAACAACAACGGGGCAGGCGGAAATTACGTTCCCAGCGCATCCGGCGGAGGATGTCTGAAGGCAATGCTTTGGGTATTTCTCATTGTTGCGGTCCTCGGGATCATCGGTTCCTTTGTGAAAATGAGGGACAATTCCTCATCCAGCTATAACACCGGAGATAACGGATACGGCTGTGAGAAGTACACCGGAGACGTTGATAAGTCCCATGGTTACTGGGAAGACCATTCTACGGGCGAACCCTGGATCGACAATTCCAACAGGAAGTACCTGGAGCAGGGCTTCGAGGAATTCTATGATGAAACCGGCGTATGGCCCTTCCTCTACATTGTGGACAGCTACGGCTCCAAGGGCAGCTTCGGCAGCTATGAAGAACTGGTTTATGATGAGCTCTTCGGAGACAATCCCGGAAACCTGCTCTTCGTCTTCATCAGTAACGATGAAAGCTACTACATCGCTGCCGGCTCCGGAAACGGTGACGTCGTCAACAACAGGACCATCGAAGTCTTCCAGAACAAGATCAACCGTTACTGGACGGACAGCAGCATGAACGGCGACCTGGCCAAGATCTTCGGCAAGTCCCTTTCCACTGCAGGAAAGCAGCTGATGAAGGAACAGACTACCAATCTGATGGCCAAGAACAACATTAAGAGAATCATGATCGTGCTCATCGTAGTCGCAGGCGTAGT
>CADBRW010000279.1 GCA_902797155.1 uncultured Lachnospiraceae bacterium | reverse complement strand
TCAATTTCTGCTACGAACTCTTCAATAGTCATTTTAATAATCCTCCATTTTTAATAATAAGATAATTTCATCTGTGGGTGTACCGATTCTTCCCTACGACACCCTATGCTGCGTAACGACTTACGCTTCTGCCTGCTTCTCTGCAACCTGATTCAGTACCCGAGCCAGATTTGCGATCGGAGACTGCAGAGATCCAACGAGTCTGGACAGCAGTACTTCTCTGGACGGGATGGTTGCGATGGTCTCGATACCAGCCTTATCGTAGTAGGTTCCCTCTACGATACCGGACTTCAGCTCAAGCTTCTTTGCTGTCTTCGCAAACTCAGCCATAACACGTGCCGGTGCAGTTGCATCTTCCTTGGAAACAACCACTGCGGTAGGTCCTTCCAGATCCTTCTGCAGTTCGCTCCACTCCGTGCCCTCGATTGCAAGATTTACCATGGTATTCTTGTAAACCTTGTAGATCAGATTTTCCTTTCGTGCATTACGACGAAGCTCTGTATCCTGCGCAACGGTCAGCCCACGGTAATCAACCAGAACAACACTCTTTGCGCCGTCAAATGCTTCCTTGATCTCTGCAACGATCGGCTGCTTCTCTTCAATCTTTGCCACTGAAACGTACCTCCTTGTAAGATTAATGACTGCACGTTTAAAAAGAAAAACTCCGGTCCCAAACGCATACGCATAGAACAGGAGTAGAATCCGTTGATGGGATCAGAGCAAATGCTCCGATGTCAATCGAACACTTCCTCGGCAGGTAGGAAACCGTTACGCCTTTCGGCACCTGCTGTCTACGGCAGCTCATCGAGCGTTAGAGTACCATAGTCACCCACTGACTGTCAAGTTTTTTTTCTGATTGCAATAAAAAAAAGAATCTGTTATAATCATGGCGTTTTCTGTCGCAGACCAGGATTCGCCTCTGATCAGGCCTCCCGGGAAGCGATCCTTAAATCCGATCTGATCATACAAAGAGGAGCAATAATCATGTTCATGAGCTATTTTCTTACACTTTTGATCTCTATGGTTCCGCTGGTGGAGCTTCGAGGCGCGATCCCCATCGGAACGCTGGTTCTGAACCCGCCGGTACCGCTTCTGGGGGCATACATCATCAGCATTATCGGAAATATGCTTCCGGTTCCGATCATTTATCTTTTTGCACGCCGGGTTCTGGAATGGGGCAAGGACAAGAAATACACCAAACGGTTTTTCACCTTCTGTATAGAGAAGGGACACTCCGGCGGTGAGAAGCTGAAAGCCAAGGCGGGACGCGGACTCTATTGGGCGCTGCTGCTCTTCGTGGGTATCCCGATCCCGGGAACCGGCGCCTGGACCGGCATGCTGGCAGCATCCTTCCTGGAGATGGACTTCAAGAAGAGTACCGCAGCCGTTATGGGCGGCGTACTTCTGGCCGGCGTGATCATCGGACTTCTCAGTCTGGGCGGCATCAACCTTTTAAACAAATAACATCAGATAAATATGAAATGGGCAGTGGTACGAAAATGTACCGCTGCCCGTTTCATTTTACTTCACAAAGCCATTCCTGTTGAATTTATACTTCCTCTCGACACACGGCGGGTACCATGATCTATGCCGCCTGCAGGACTGCTGCCTGTGACTTCCTGCAGCCGATAATGCAACTGGTTAATGTTTTCCGAAGAAGTCTTCCACTCTCCCGAAGAAGATCCTCTTCCTCACAGAAACACCCCCGTGTCTCTGTGTTCCAGTATTAGATACGGAGGTGCTCAGCAGATTTATGGAATCAGGTCCTGCTTCGCAGGTATGGTTTCCATGTACTATTTGATGCCCTGCGACGTTCGACCGCAGTCCATCCGCGCTCCGCGCGTCTGCCGCGCCTTCGGCGCTTTTGACTGCGGCGATCGTCTCAGGTCCTGCTTCGCAGGTACGCCGAGCACATAAGAGGCCGGGATCGTGCAAGCACGTCCCGGCCTCTTATGCGCTCGGCTACATCAAATAGTACTCTCCTATCGTTCCATGAGCCAAATTTCAGAACTGTACGGTGCAAGCTCGGAGCCGCCTCCGAAGTCGTGGAGGGTTCCGGTGAGGAGTTCATCGGCCTGGCCGCAGCCGGCATCGAAGTGTGCGGTGTAGGGCTCACTGTCCGCATTGATGGCGATCAGGATCCGTTCATTTTCCGTCTTCCTCTCGAAGATGCACTGCTTGTTGGTCAGTACCACGGAACGGAAGGAGCCGTAATTCAAAGCCTCGCTGTTCTTCTTGATCTCTGCCAGTCTGGCGATATGGTCCGTCAGCTCATTCCACTCAGGTGCATCAAAGCTGGCTCTCAGTGCCGGATCGCCCTCTTCCTTCCTTGCCTTGGCGCCCCACTCGCTTCCGTAGTATACACAGGGGAAGCCGGGCATACCGAAGACCAGGGTATAGATCAGCGGCAGATGCTCCGGATTTGTAAGAATGCTTGCCACACGGGTCACATCGTGATTGTCCGCAAAGGCCATCAGGTGCTTACCCCTGTAACGGCACCAGTCCTCTTTTCCGAACTGCTGCTGCAGAGAGTGAATGATCTCAAACATATTCATGGAGTTAAAGCTGGAATACAGTCCCTTATAGCATGCATAATTCGTGCAGCTGTCCAGCATTTCCGGATTGACCTGAAGATTGTAATCACCGAACATCAGCTCTCCCAGGAGCAGGAATTCCGGCTTCAGTTCCCGGGCCAGACCGTGCAGGCGGCGCAGGAAATCATGATCCAGGCAATAAGCCACATCCAGGCGGAGTCCGTCGATGTCAAACTCGGACACCCAGCCGCGAACCGCATT
>CADBRW010000278.1 GCA_902797155.1 uncultured Lachnospiraceae bacterium | reverse complement strand
TGCTATCATATATATAACAGTAACGTTGGTACAAAATGATAATAATCGTAATTAACATGGCAAAACAAGAGAAAACTTGCGCTAACGCTGATTGTGATACATTTCAGATGCATTTATAGTATACTATATGCAAAATGAAGCGGATGAGAGGTGTGGCAGAGGTCATACCGCCTTCATGGCAGATAAGGAGCAATATAGAGTGAGAACGAGAAGATACAACCGGATCCTGGCATATGGTCTCTGCCTTGCGTTTCTCTGCGTCGGCTGTGGCAAGGACGCGGAGGAGGTGACGGGCTACGGCACGGAGCAGGTGACATCGGAGAAGGGGACCGGGACGACTGAAGGTGAGTCAGGTACGGAAGCGGGAACCGAGAAGAAGACGGAAAAGCCGGTGGCCCGAAACGGCCGGACCCTGTCGGAGCAGCTGGGGGGAACGGAGCTGTCCTGCGAGGATACCTTCACCATCCAGTCCAAGACGGGGAAGATTCAGGCAAAGGCCCGGATCCTGGATTATACGGCTGTGGCAACAGATAAGATAGAAGAATACGAGCAGGAAGCCATGGCCAATCTGGCAAGGGGAGATTCGCTGCTTTATGAAACGGAAATCCTGCCGTCCTATCGTGTGGCACAGATCACGGAGGATATGGTCCATGAGCAGGAGGTTGTAAAGAACATCCTGGGGGATACAGCCACGGAGGTGCACCGGAATATCAGTGTGAAGAACGGGGATGCGCAGGACGCGGTGGCTGCAGCGCAGGATACCTATGACCTGTACGTACTCGGCGATGACTATGACGCGGAGAAGGACCAGCCGGAGGAGTTTCCGGCCTGGGTTGACGACCCTCAGTATACACTGCATACCTACGAGGGGAAATACAACGGCCTTGATACCCAGCTGGTGATCAATTACCGGAAGGATATGAAGGGGAAGATCATCACATTTGGCCCGAAGAACTGGGCGGATGCAGTGGAGGAACCGGGATACGACCAGTATCAGGCAACAGACAACGGGAAGCTGCTCCTTCCTGTCAGGGACAAGGTGGACACCTTCGAGCCGCAGAAGATCGAGGAGTTCTTTCCGGAGCTTAAGAACCGGGCGGGAGAAGATACGGAGGCCATGAAGACGGAGGCACAGGAGTTTGTCGAGAAGGAACTGCTTCTGAAGCTGCCCGAGACGGCGTTCCTGGATGAAAGCGTATACGGCCGGAAAGCATCAGAGATCCTTTCCTATCCGGAGGGCGAGCTGGACAAGGCAGATCCCGTAAATGTGATCCTGGACGGCTATGATCTGGTGACGGAGTATGGAATCGGTCATCAGGGCTTCTACTCGGATCTGGGAGACACCAGCGTCATCCGGGAGAATTCCGGCTCCGTCATCAGAACGAAGAGAGGAATTGTGGCGGCGGATTTCCACATTTACTATGATTATGAGGAAAAGCTTTCGGATCAGGTGGCGGTCCTGTCCTTTGAAAATGCGATGGCAGCCCTTCAGGCGGGGGTTGCCGAGCAGCTGGATATCTCCAAGGTGCCCGGAAGTGAAGCCACATTTAATGAGGCCAATCTGACCTACTATCCCATGCCTTCGCCGGATAAGGAGGGTGAGTATACCTTCATTCCGGTGTGGACTCTGAGCATCTGGACGAATGAGTATTATTTTGTGGGACAGGTGATGCTGAACGCCATGGACGGAAGCATCATACAGATTGAGTACGAGGACTGAGAGTCCTGCGGAACAGTTAAGAAAAACGGAAGGGAACGGGAAAATGAGAAAGAGAATGATCGGGAGTATCAATCGTCGAGCGGTTGCACTGGTGCTGGGGCTTTCCCTGGTATGCACAGGCTGTGGAAGCAAGTCGGCGGAAGAGGTGTCGGACTACGGTGTATCGAAGTCCACGGCAAGCTCCGCCGGGAAGAGTGATTCAACCGGTACAGCATCGCAGTCTACGGAAACCGGCACAGCAGGATCCGGCAGTGGGCAGTCCACAGAAGCTGCAGGCAGGAAGACCGGTGAGCTTCCGGCAGTGCAGAAGGGCGGAGAATCCATCTGGCAGGACAGCTTCAATGTGGGAAATGTACCGGTGGAGGTCAACATTACAAATGTGTCGCGGGACATGGATTCCCTGCATTCCTATACTATGAAGGATATTGCCGAGGACCGGGTCAATGAGGCGGAAACGGTAAAGGCCATTTTGGGGGATACGGCGACGGAGGTCCGTCGGGATCTTTCCAAAGATGCCGGAGATTCTTCGATCATTGTCAGCACCTGCCAGTCCATACATTCAGGCTTTACCGGAGAGGGATACGATGAATATGGAAGAGGACCGGTGACTTCCTGGGTGGATGCTGAGGATTATTTCTATCACACCTATGAGGGAACCTATCTGGATGTAACATATGAGCTGATCATCGCTTATCATCGTCAGGGCGCGGAGAAGACCATTTTCCTCTGCCCGAAGAATCCGGGGGATCTGGTGGACTCGCCCAAGTGTGATGTGGCAGAGCCCCTTGAGAATCATACCGAGGGGATCAACACGGCGATCTGGAACCGGGTCAATGTCTGGGAGGCCATGAAGGACCGGCCGAACCGGACACAGTCAAGTCATGAAGCGTTAATGGATTCGGCTAAGGATTTTGCCGAGAATCAGCTGAAGGTTCCCGTAGCCTTAGACGATATGAAGATCGTCAGCGGAAAGGAATGGGGAGATCCGGTCCAGAGAGAGGTGTTCTTCTATTCGGAGGATGAGGTAAAAGCCGGAAATGTGGACAGCGCTGTTCTGGACGGCTACGAGGTACAGTACAATCTGCTCCATGCCTCCGGAGAAGATGGCTACCCCTGGATGTTCGGAAATGCAGGGTACTTCTGGGTGACGGACAAGGGTGTCATCGGCTGTTATCTCACGGTTGCCTTCGAGCTGGAGGAGCAGCTGGCAGAGCATGTACAGATCCTGGAATTCGACAACCTGATGGAATCCTTCAGGGAGGTTTTGAAGAATGATTTTGATATGTCGAAGGTAAACGGGCAGAAGCTCACCTTTGATACTGCAGTGCTTATGTATTATCCCATGGGTTCAGAGGAGAACCTTCATGAATACACGCTGGTTCCCGCCTGGGCTTTCACGGCGAAGAGCAACGGGCAGGTGGCGTTCGTGATAGTCAATGCAGTGGACGGAAGCAAGCTGTCGATCATATATACACAGTGATGTATGGGGTGGGGAACACCCACATTTTCCTCGTAAAATGTGACTGAATATGATACCATGAGAAGGGGGAAGACCCCTTTGATGGAGGAATATACCATGCTGAAGATACTGATCGTTGAAGATGAAAAACCGATATCGGATCTGATCCGGCTGAACCTGACGAAGGCGGGGTACGAATGTACCACCGCCTTTGATGGCGAGGTGGCGGCGGATCTTCTGGAGGATCATACCTATGATCTGATCCTTCTGGACATCATGCTGCCGAAGATCAACGGGTATGAACTGATGGAGTATATCCGGCCCATGGGGATCCCCGTCATCTTCATTACGGCGAAGAATTCACTGGATGACCGGATGAAGGGGCTGACCTCCGGTGCGGAGGACTATCTTGTGAAGCCCTTCGAGGTGGTGGAGCTGCTGGCACGGATCAATATCGTGCTCCGGCGTTATAATAAGACGGAGACGGAGCTTAGTTATAAGAACCTGAAGATCGACACATCGAACCGCACGGTGACGAAGGGCGGAACGGAGGTGGAGCTGACACCGAAGGAATTCGAGCTTATCACCATGTTCGTCCGGAATCTGAATATCACGCTCTATCGGGAGCGGCTTTATGAATCCGTATGGGAGACGGAATGGATGGGGGATACGCGGACCCTGGATCTGCATGTGCAGCGGCTGCGCCGGAAGCTGGGGCTGAAGGACTGCCTGAAGTCCGTGTACAATACAGGATATCGGCTGGTGGATGAATAGGATATGAAATTTCGTTACAAGGTCATTCTTCTGAATCTGGTGCTTCTTTCGCTCACGACTGGGATCGTGGGCTTTCTTCTGATGCGCCGGAGCTACCGTCTGACCATGGATACGGAGATCAAGTCGGCGGTGACGGAGAATAACCTGGTGCAGTCCTCGGTGGAGTACTCCCTTCTGGACGTGGTGAATTCCGGACACTATAACCTCCGGGTCAGCCTGCCGGAGATCGGACGGGCGGTTTACAGCGGGATGCTGTCGGGAGAGGAAGCCATGTTCCTTCGTTACGACGGAGAGTATCTCTATATCGGTGCGGAGGATGCGAAGGAGGACGAGAATACGGCCCGGGAGAAGACGGGCAAGGCAGGGACCGGATCTGACGGAGAAGAGGACCGGATCCTCGGAAAATATGGGTCGGACTTCTTTACATTTCCGGAGGAAAGCAGAAAGAACTACCTGATCATAGAAGAAAATGGGACGTCGAACCTCTATGTCACCTCGGAGACCATGGTGGACGGGAAGGCGCTGAACATCATTACCAGGCGGGACATCACGGGACTTACGACGCTGCTGGATCAGAGCATCCGGGATTA
>CADBRW010000277.1 GCA_902797155.1 uncultured Lachnospiraceae bacterium | reverse complement strand
TTCGTGGGAACGGACCAGTACTCTGCGGAGGAATGGCGGGAGGGGTGCGAACGCTTCGCAAAGCTGAAACCCCATGCCGTTTCTATCGTGGATTCCTTCGGCCTCATCAAGAGAAGGCAGTTCCTGCAGTATGCGAAGATCGCGGATGAGGTTTTGCCGGAGGAAATCGCTCTCGGGTATCACGCCCACAACAATCTGCAGCAGGCCTTTGGAAATGCGGAGGCCTTTGTGGAGCTGGAGCTCGCCCGCGATATCGTCATCGACGGCAGCGTCTTCGGTATGGGCCGGGGTGCCGGAAATCTGAATATGGAGATCTTCGCCGATTTCCTCAATGAATATTATGGCAAGCATTACCGGGTGGAGCCCATGCTGGAGATCATGGACGATTATCTGCAGGACATTTACAGGGAGCGGTTCTGGGGATATTCCCTGCCGCTGTACCTGTCCGCAAAGAACGGATGCCATCCGAATTATGCCATTCACTTTGCGGTTAAGGAGAGTCTGACGGAGAAGTCCATGAGCGAGCTGCTCCGTGGGATCGCGCCTCATGACAAGGCATATTTCAGCAAGGAAAAGGCAGAAGAGTATTATCGTGCGTACCAGGAGAATTATCTGGATGACAGCGGAACCCTGGGAGAGCTCAGGGAGGAATGGAAGGATAAGAAGCTGCTTCTGGTGGCTCCCGGCCGTTCCCTGCAGGTGCATGGCGGAAAGATCGAACAGCTGATACGGGACGAGGGTCTTACGGTGATAAATGTGAATTTCACCGGCGACCGTTTCCGGCCGGATTATATCTTCAGCAGCAATATGCGTCGGTATAATAAGATCGAAGGTCATACGGATGCAAAATGTATCATCACTTCCAACATGAAGGAGGCGAAGCAGTTCGATTTCAAGGTGAACTTCTCAAGTTATTCCTCCGATGCACCGGAGATCATCGACAATTCCGGCGTCATGGCGCTGAAACTTCTGGCAGCGGCAGGAGTGCGGCATATCCGTATCGCAGGAATGGACGGATATTCCGGAGACTATGCCGCGGATTATTGTAATGACAAAGTAAGCTACGATTTCTCGAAGGAAGCGGGACGGCGCAATGAGCTGATCCGAGAGGAGCTTCGGGAGATCGGGCGGAGAATGAAGCTGGAATTCGTGACGCCGAGTCTATACACGGCGGAGTGAGTGAACGAAGAATCTGTAGATACAAAGGAGTAGTATGAAACGAGCAGTCATCACAGGCCCCACGGGCGCCATAGGAAGAGCCCTGATCAATGAATGCATTAAGGACGGATACGAGGTCCTTGCCATCACCCATCGTCTGTCCCAGAGGTCTGCGGACCTGGAAGGGATCCCGCATTGTACGGTGCTTCGGCTGGATGAATCCGAGTACGGAAGAGCCATCGATGAAATGGAGAAGCAGGGCATCGACTGGCCGGTTCCGAATGCAGGGACAGGCAATGCGAATAAAAAGAAGGAGGGCGGTCTGTTCTTCCATCTGGCATGGGCGGCATCCTTCGGGGATCAGAGAAACAATCTGGTGCTGCAGATGGGCAACGTGCAGGCGGCCATGGATGCCGTGATCCTGGCGGGAAAGCTGGGATGCGAAGCATTTATCGGCATCGGATCCCAGGCGGAATACGGAAGGATCCGGGAGTGCCTTCGCCCGAATACTCCCACCGAACCGGAGAACGGCTACGGAAGCGCCAAACTCTGTGCCGGACAGATGACCAGATTCCTGTGTCAGGAACAGGGTATCCGCCATATCTGGGACCGGGTGCTCAGCGTCTACGGCCCCTATGACAGGAAAGAAACCCTGATCAGTACGGCCATCACACAGATGGTGAACAACGAGGATACGGAATTCTCTCCCTGCCGTCAGGTCTGGGATTATCTCTATTCCGAGGATGCCGCACGGGCCATCCTCCTGTCCGGAGAGAAGGGCCTGGACGGCAAGATCTATGTGGTGGGCAGCGGCGTGGGGATGCCCCTTATGTGGTACCTCCAGAGGATCGCGGAGATCACCGGCTACAGGAAGGAGATCGGCTTCGGCAAAAGACCCTACAATCAGAAGCAGGTCATGCATCTTGTTGCGGACATCACGGAACTAAAGCGGGATACCGGTTTCATGCCGGAGACCAGCTTTGAGGACGGCGTCCGGAAGATCCTTACCGGCAGGCTGGACTGACAGGGTCGGGAATAGATCTTTCACATTTTACTTAGTGCGAAAAGCGGATAAATATGGTAAAATAATGTGTTGAGATAATAGCGGAAAATGTGCAGATCGGACTGAGGATATTATGGAGAATCGAAAGAAAGTCAGTATCTTAATACCATGCTATAACGAAGAGGAAAATGTTGTCCCCATGAGCAAGGCGGTCACGGAAATGTTCGAGCAGCAGCTTCCGCAGTATGACTATGAGCTTCTCTTCATCGACAACGATTCCCAGGACAATACACGGCCTCTGCTTCGTGAGATCTGCAGGCAGAATCCGAAGGTGAAGGCCATCTTCAATGCCAAGAATTTCGGGCAGTTCAATTCTCCGTATTACGGGATCCTTCAGACCAGCGGGGACTGCGTTATCAGCATGGTCTGTGATTTCCAGGATCCCCTGGAGCTGATCCCCCAGTACCTGGAGGCCTGGGAGGAAGGCTATAAGATCGTGATCGGCGTGAAGGCCAAGACAAAGGAAGGCCTCATCATGCGGAGCTGCCGAAAGCTGTATTATAAAATGCTCCACAAGATGTCACAGGTGGACATCATCGAACATTTTACGGGCTCCGGCCTGTATGACAGGGACTTCGTGGAGGTGCTTCGGGATCTGAAGGATCCAACTCCCTTTCTCCGTGGCATCGTGGCGGAACTGGGATATAAGCGGAAGGAGATACCGTATGTGCAGCCGAAACGGCGTGCCGGGAAGACGCATAACAACTTCTTTACCCTGTATGATGCGGCCATGCTTTCCTTTACGTCATATACAAAAACCGGGCTTCGTCTGGCAACATTTATGGGAATGCTTCTGGCCTTCGGAAGCTTCATGGTAGGTATGGTATATCTCATCCTGAAGCTTTGTTACTGGGACCGGTTTGATGCCGGAACCGCACCGCTTCTGATAGGAATCTTCTTCATCGGTTCGATCCTCCTGTTTTTCATGGGACTCATGGGAGAGTACATCATGAGTATCAATCAGAGGGTTATGAACCGGCCTCTGGTGGTGGAAGAGGAGAGGATAAACTTCGAAATAGAAAAGAACACATTTGAAGAATAGTTAAAAGGAGGGCGAAAAGATTTCCCCTTATGGGAAGTTGAGGGTATACTATGAAAAAGAACAAAATGAGCGAGCACTTTAAAGAACGTTTTGGCGGGAGCGTTGAGGAATTTTCTTTGACTCCGCCTCTTCCATCATCGCTGAACCTTGAATTGAATAATACATGTAACCAAAAATGCTTTTTTTGCCCTTTTCATGGTGAATATGCCAAGCATAGAGTTAAGAATGCAGTAAT
>CADBRW010000276.1 GCA_902797155.1 uncultured Lachnospiraceae bacterium | reverse complement strand
TTCTGGCTGCGGTCTTTCCGGTTCCGGCCTTATGAGTCGCCGCTTTTCTTGCCGTTGCAGTCTTTCGTGCTGCGGGCTTTCTTGTCTTCTTCACTTCCTTCGAAGCCCTTGCAGCCTTCCCGTTATACGGAGGAAGCTCGTCGATCAGCTTCTCGATCAGACGCTTCTTGCTGAACATATCATACCCGAGAAGATAGATAAAGGCCATCTTACTGAGATACTCATCCTCTCCCCTGGGGAATTTCTTTTCGACCAGGGCAGCTGCCTTTGCGGCGCTGGCCTCGATATTGAAGTACTGCGGCTTCTCCAGTTCATAGATGGAGTCATAGATCTCACTCATCTTCGCCTCATCAAAGGCTCCTCCGGACATCGGCGCAAGTATGGTCTGGATATCCCCGATGGGAAGCACATTTTTCAGATAATAAATGTAGATCAGAAGGATGATATGCTCCTTTGAATACCGTTTCTTCTCCGGCGGCGGAAGCAGACGGTTCTTGGTGTAGTTATTGATCATGGTCTTGGTCAGGACCTTGTCCTTCTCATCCCGCTTATTCCCGGACAGCTGTTTATCCATAAAGCTGGTCACCTGATCCATATACAACTCGATGGCAGGGATATCCTCGGGAACGATGTAATCCAGCCGGATCATTTCCCTTATCTCCCTTTTCAGCTTGAGCAGCTGTTCATCCATAGCCTGTTCCTCCTTCATATTCCGCCTACTCGGCAGAATCGTCTTCCTCTTCCGAAAGCTTCGGCTTCACGGTCACCTCGACCCGCTCCACACGGTTTCTTGTAACCAGTTTGACCTTCAGCCGTACCTGATCGTTTTCCACCTCATCGCCTTCATCCGGCAGCCGGTCCAGAAGCTCGATCACAAGGCCGCCCAAAGAATCATAGTGGTCACTCTCAAGCTCCACGCCGATGGCATCCGACAGGTCATCCAGCTTCACCGCGCCGTCCACACTGTAATGATTCTCGGACAGGCGCTTGATCCATTCCGCCTCGCCCTCATCATACTCATCGCGGATCTCACCCACGATCTCCTCGATCAGGTCTTCCATGGTAATGAGTCCCGCCGTGATCCCATATTCATCCAATACGATGCACATGGTGGCCGAGGAGGTCTTCATGTCCTTGAAGATCTCAGCGGTTCGCTGGTATTCATAAACAAATACGGGTCTCCGCATCACGTTCTCCGCCGTGGCATTCTCCCGTCCGTGTTTCTCCGCATAAAGGATCAGGTCCTTCACATGCAGGATCCCCACGATATGATCCCTGCTCTCCCGGTAAACCGGAAGGCGGGAATAGCTTTCCCGTTCCAGAAGCTGCAGCAGCTCATCATACCCTGCAGTGATCTCCGCGCAGACCATGTCGGTCCTGGGGATCATGACATCCTTGGAGACAGCATCTCCGAAGTCCACCACATTTGTGATCATCTTCTGCTCTTCCTCTTCGATGACGCCCTCTTCCTGGCTGACATCCACGATCTTCCGGAGCTCCGATTCCGTCATCTGGTCCGGATTCCGGTCAGGATCGATCCTAAGCAGCCGGAACAGGCCTCTGGAAATGATATTCAGAAACCAGATCACCGGTGTCAGCACCAGGGACAGCACGCGGATAGGTCCTGAATAAAAGAGACTCAGCTGAACATTGTACAGCGTGGCCAGATTCTTCGGCACGATCTCGCCGAAGAGCAGCACCAGAAATGTAAGGATTCCGGTGGCAAGCCCGATCAGCCCGTCGCCGAAGACCCTTGTCACGAAAATGGTGGTCAGCGCAGAAGCGCTAAGGTTTACCACATTGTTTCCGATCAGCACAGCCGTCAGCAGCCGGGAAGGATCCTCCCGGAGCTTCAGCACCCGGGCAGCCTTCCTGCCCCGCCGTCCGCCCTCGTCCTGAATGGCCCGAAGCTTGTTCAGGTTCACGGTGGTAAGGGCCGTCTCCGCCGAGGAGAATACCCCTGACAGGATCAGGAGAAGAATCAATATTATCAGTTGTATCGTGGAACCCGTGTCCATGAAACGACCATCACTCCTTCTTATCCAAACCCAAACGTTCAAACACCAGCTCATAGCTTCCGTTGCCATGGATCATGGAACGGTTCACCCGGCTGATGGTTGCCGTTGAAGCGCCGGTCTCCTTTGCGATCTCTATGTAAGTCTTGTTCTCATGCAGCATTCTCGCCACCGCAAAGCGCTGTGCGATGGAAACCACTTCATTTGTGGTGCATACATCTTCGAAAAAGCGGTAGAACTCTTCCTTGCTCTTCAGACTCATGACTGCGTCAAAGAACTCATCCACCGATCCGGTCCGAATTGTTTTCTCCATATTTCCCCCTAAAGATCCTACACCCCGCTCAGGATGATGCGAAAAGCAAGCTCTTCATCAACTCTTCGGTTCTTTCCTTACCCATACGGCAGCTGCAGCGCGGTTTACATAAAAATCTCCGAAACCTTCCTCATCGATTTTGATGTTGTACTTCGCATTTCCCATGATGTCAGAGAAATGAGCGCCGGCGAACTGTCTGCCGATATACATCCGCTTGGTTCCTCCCTTACCATCGGAAAGAACCACTGCAAGTCCGGAATCCTTATGCTCCTCATCGCCCTCACGGGTCCAGCCGATGCAGTCCGGATCATCGAAGTAATCATGCTGCGGGCCGTACGCCTTCAGCTTGCGAACCTTAAGGAGCTTGTCCAGCATGGTCTTCTTTGCTTTGATCTTATCATGCGGGATACCCTTGTAATCTCCGTAGAATACGCAGGGATATCCGTCTCTTCTGAGCAGGATCAGAGAATATGCCAACGGCTTGAACCAGTCAGCGACCCAGGACTCCAGAGCCTGTCCGGGCTGCGTGTCATGGTTATCCACAAAGGTCACCGCATGCACGGGATCCTTCTGAACCAGTGTATTATCCAGAATAGTCCGAAGATCATATGCTCCCTCTGCCTTTGCACAGTGATACAGGTTGTAATGCAGAGGAACGTCAAAGAGGGATGCTTCGCTGTTAATGGCACCCAGATACTCCTCAAGCACCCTGACATCTCCGTTCCAATATTCGCCCACGGCGAAGACCTCTCTTCCCGTAAGCTTCCTTACCTCTGCAAGGAAGTCACGGTAGAAGGAGGAGGAAATGTGCTTCACGGCATCCAGACGGAAACCGTCCACATTTGTTGTCTTGATATACCAGACAGCCCAGCGCACCAGCTCCTCATACACCTCAGGATTGGAGAAGTCAATATCCGCACCCATCAGGTAATCATAGTTGCCGTTCTCTTCCGTATCGACGTCCTCATTCCAGTCCTTGCCCTTGAAGCGGAAGATGGCATGCTTTGCACGCTTCTGATCCCAGTCGATCCCGTCAAAATGCTTCCAGTTCCAGGTGAAATCGGAATATTTTCCTTTACGTCCCGGGAATGTGAACTTCGTCCATGCCCCGATGACCTTATCTTCACCCACCATCTGGTAGCGGCTGTTCTCGTTGAACTCGGATGCATGGACACGTTCCACCGCATCCGCACCCAGCTTATGATTCAGAACCACATCCGCATAGACATTGACTCCGGCCTTCTGCAGAGTTTCGATGGCCGTGATATAATCCTGCTTCGTTCCGTATTTCGTACGTACGCTCCCCTTCTGGCGGAATTCACCCAGATCATAGAGGTCATATACGCCGTAACCGGTATCGTCCTTACCGGCTGCGCCCTTATATGCCGGCGGGAGCCACACGCCCGTGATCCCGGCGGTCTTCAGTTTTGCGGCATCCTCTGCCAGCTGCTTCCACAGCTTTCCGTCTGACGGGAGGTACCACTCAAAATACTGCATCAAGGTTCCGTTCTCGATCATAAACTGCCTCCTTTTTTCTTCGGCTACGGCTATGGGCCGTATTCTTCGATATTATAGCAAAGCTTAACACTTTAATCAACTAAAATGCACATTTCCGATACTTCACATTGCGGGCCAAGTCTGCTATAATATCGCATATGTTTTTTATCAAGAGAAAGAGCGGGGACCGTATGAAGATCGGTGAAGATAAGCGGATCAAGGCTGTGATCCGGAAACTGGGACGGGACATCCTGGTCACGGAATCCTTTCAGTCCGAAGTAAATTACATCCAGCACGGAGAGATCGACTGCTATGAGCACTCCCTGGCCGTAACCTACATGAGTGTATGGCTGGCCAGTAAGCTCCGCCTCCGGGTGGACCTTCGAAGTGTGGTCCGCGGCGCCCTGCTGCACGATTATTTTCTGTATGACTGGCACGACGACGTGGACTGGCACAGACTTCACGGTTATCACCACGCCAGGACATCGCTGATCACCGCCTGTCGGGATTTCCCCATGAACCGGACGGAGAAGCAGATCATTTTCCGTCATATGTTCCCGCTGAACATTTCCCGGTTCCCAAACTGCAAAGAGGTGGCACTGGTCTGCATTGCAGATAAGATATGCGCCACCATTGAGACCGTTCACCGGAAGCGCTATGACCCGGTGATCTACAAGGGCTTGAAGCTCCCCATCGAGGTCCCCATGTCAGAGCGGGGCGGTCGGTGGCCATCGATACTCAGGAGGGATGAAATATGTCTTATGCAAGCGCAGGAGAAATAAACAGAGAGATCCACAGGCTGGCAAATCTCTGTGTTGAGAACAACCGCATCGATCCGAACCTATATGAGGTGTACCAAGTCAAGAAGGGTCTGCGTGAGCCCAACGGCAAGGGCGTCCTCACCGGACTTACGGAGATCTCCACCGTAAACGGTACCAAGGAGAAGGACGGCCAGCGCGTTCCCATCGAGGGACAGCTCTTCTACCGCGGGATCAATATCAAGGACCTGGTCAAGGGCTTTACCAAGGACGGACGTTTCGGCTATGAGGAAACCGTCTATCTTCTGCTGTTCGGGAAGCTGCCCGACATGAACGAACTGGAGCACTGGAATCGCCTGATCTCCCATGCAAGAAGGCTGCCGGACGACTTTATCGAGGACGTGGTCCTGAAGTCTCCCAACAAGGACATCATGAATGCCATGGCACGGTCCATTCTGGCGCTGAATTCCTATGACCGGAACCCGGACGACTTGTCCGTTCCCAACGTACTGCGCCAGTCCATTAAGCTGATCGCAAATATACCGCTGATCGCTGCATACTCCTATCTGGCCTACCGCCACTACATGCAGAACCGCGGACTTTATATCCACAATCCGAAGCCGGAGCTCTCCACAGCCGAGAATCTGCTCCGTGTCATGCGTCAGGACAAGAAGTTCACCCCGCTGGAGGCCGAGCTTCTGGACATCGCCCTGGTACTGCACGCCGAGCACGGCGGCGGAAACAACTCCACATTTACCACCCATGTGGTAACTTCCTCCGGAACGGATACCTACTCCTCCGTTGCCGCTTCTCTCTGTTCCCTGAAGGGACCCAAGCACGGCGGCGCCAACATCAAGGCCAAGAAAATGTTCGACGAGCTGAAGAAGGAGATCAAGGACTGGAACGATGACGAAGAGATCTCCGCTTACCTTCTGAAGATCCTCCGCAAGGAAGCTTTCGACAAGTCCGGTCTGATCTACGGTATCGGACATGCCATTTATACCAAGTCCGATCCCCGTGCCAAGATCCTGGAGCATTATACCGAGATGCTGGCCGAAGAGAAAGGGAAGATGGACGAATTCATGCTTCACAAGGCCGTAGCCCGTCTGGCTCCGCCTCTCATGCGGAAGGAACGGAAGCTGTTCAAGCCGGTTTCACCGAACATCGACTTCTACAGCGGCTTCGCCTACAACATGCTGGGACTGCCGGATGAATTCATCACCCCGCTCTTCGCCATTGCCCGTGTGGCCGGCTGGTCCGCACACCGCATCGAGGAGCTGACCTGCACCAACAAGATCATCCGCCCGGCCTATATGTCCGTGGCGAACGAAATAAGCTACATCCCATTGGAAAAGCGCTAGACACCACTTAACGGGGTCAGACCCCATTACAAAGCTGTTACACAACGCGTAACAGTTTTGTAATGGGGTCTGACCCCTTCTTGTATCACAGCTCTTTTTCTATGGTATCCAGCTGTTCCTTCAGCTTCTCTCTGGCCTCCCGGATCTTCGCCGGATCCTGGCCGTCCATCACGGATTCGAATTCCCTGAGGCACCGGTCCACCCAGATGCGGCCGTCTCCCGTCGCCTCTTCATACAGGCGGTCTCCCCTGGCCATCAGATACCGGTTCTCCTCCTGCTCTCTTGGAGGGATCTTCAGCTCCGCCAGCTCTGCCAGGCGGCGGTCGATCTCCTCATCCGTCATCTCATTCCCTTCATTCCGTATCACGATCCTCTTCGTGGCATTCGTAGACACGACCTTCACCACAACCTCAAGGATGGAATTCACATCATAGGTAAATGTGATATCCGCCGCCTCAGAACCCTCCGGCCCCTTCGGTACGGCGATCTCCAGCTCACCCAGGCGGACATTGTTCACCGCCATACGGCTCTCTCCCTGGAGGACATTGACATGGATGGCCGACTGACCCTCGGAAGCCGTATAAACTCTGTGGGTCCGGCTGACCGGAATCGTTGTATTCCTCTCAATGATGGGCAGATAATGTCCGGGTTCCTTAATACCTCCCGGTTTTGTCACACAGATCTCCGTTCCCAGCGTAAAGGGACACACATCCGTAAGGATCATTTCCTTCACAGCCTCGGAACGTTCCTTCATGGCCCCCTGCAGAGCCGCCCCCACAGCCACAACCTGCTCGGGGTCGATGCCCGTATTGGGGATCCGTCCGAAGGTTTTGCTCACAAAGCGCCGGAGGATGGGAAGCTTGGTAGCCCCGCCCACCAACAGGATCTCTCCGATCTGATCCAGATGTACATCCGCATCCTTCAGGGACCGCTCGATAGGCTTCTTCAGCTTCGCCAGCAGCACCTGGCAGGCTCTTTCGTATGCATCGATATCGATCTTCGACTCATACTCCGTCCCCTTCAGGCTGAAGCGCATCGTCACTTCATTTTCATCGGAGAACTGCAGCTTTGCAGCCTCAGCCGCCTTGCGAAGGATCGCAGTCTCCTTATCCGACAGGGTGTGGTCCTCGATCCCATGCTCCGTAAGGAACATCCGCATCAGCACATCGGTGAAGTCCTCACCGCCCAGGAAATTATCCCCGGCCACCGCGCGGACCTCCATGATATTCTCATACTGTTCCAGGATGGACACATCAAATGTGCCGCCCCCCAGGTCAAACACCAGATATTTGGAATCCGCCTCCTTCTGGTGGATTCCATAGGCAATGGCCGCAGCCGTAGGCTCGGACACGATCCGCTCCACCCGGAAACCCGCCAGCTCTCCCGCCTCCTTTGTGGCACGGCGCTGCGCATCGTTAAAGTAGGCGGGCACACTGATCACCGCCTCTTCAATCGTTGTCCCGAGATACGCCTCGATATCCTCCTTCAGGCTCCGCAGGATCAGACTGGACAGCTGGGTGGCCGTATATTCCCGTTCACCCAGGCGAAAGATCCGTTCCGTTCCCATGCTCCGCTTGAATACGGAAACCGATTCGTTCGGATGGGTCACACTCCGCTCCTTAGCGGTTTTTCCGATATAAGCCTCCCCCTTCGCATCGATACTGACCACCGAAGGTGTAAGCTTCTCTCCCAGGCGATTGGGAACCACCACCGTTTCGGCTCCGTCATAATATGCGATCAGGCTGTTTGTTGTGCCCAGATCAATTCCTGCTATCATTCCTCAACCTCATGATTACATCCTTCAGGGATGCGTCATAGCCTCTTGTATCATCTGCCTTTTCAAAGGCAAGCAGTGCCTCGCCCTTCTTCTTCTCCGCAAGATACAGCCATCCCAGCTCCTCGTAGGCCTCGGAAACGGTAGAATTCAGTTCCCCGTTCACCGGAAGGGCCGAAAGAACCTCCGCCAGGATCTCATGTGCCTCCTCATAGGACTTCTCCGCCCTCTTTCCCTGCGCCAGACGGATCTTCGACGCACAGGCATCCGGTCCCGTGATCTGTGTCCGCTCCAGACTTGCCACGTAACGGAGCATACGGCTTCGTCCGCTGAACTGTCTGGATGCGCATTCCGCCATATATCCCAGATACCGGTAGCGGAGATTGGGCTTGCGGTTGGAGGCGTTCAGCAGATTCTGCTCTGCCTCCTTGAATTTCTTCCGGTTCATCTGCAAATGTCCCAGCAGCTCGTACTGATAGGCCGTAGCCACCCGACTTCCCCTGGATTCCAGGCCTTCGATCTCCCGGATCAGCCGAAGCAGACCGTCCAGGTCTCCGGAACGGAAACGGACACGGCAGAGCAGATCATACATCCGAAGCTTCTCCTCCGATCTCCAGCGCTGCATCCGGATCACATCCTCCGCTTCCCGGAACTGTCCGGTGCATATCAGAAGCTCGATTTCCTGCAATGCCAGATCCCTGTTGTAGACTCCGACACTCTTTACCTTCTTCAGTATCTCCTTCGCCAGGTCATACTGTCTGAGAAGGATCAGAGCCCGAAGCTTATTTACCAGCAGCTCCTGCCGTTCTTTATTGTCTTCCGCATAGCTTTCCGCCCGTTCCAGGATCTGCAGTGCATCCGCGGCATAGCCCAGATCCAGCAGCATCCTTCCTGAAACCGTGAGATTCAGGTGATTCTCCGGTCCGGCCTCAACCGCCTGCAGCACGGCACTGTGCGCTTCCTGATGTCGCCCCAGCTGCATGAGACAGAAGCCCTGATTCAGGAAGATCCGGTTATCCGTTTCCAGCTCTCCCTGGGCCCGGTACGCTTCCAGCGCTTCACCGTAACGGTCCAGCTTCTTGTAGAGCGCACCCAGACGGTTGTACAGAAGGGCACTACGCCCGTTTTCCCGTACCGCCTTCTTATAGTATTCCAGTCCCTCGGTCGCCTGTCCCTTTGCAGTGCAGGCATCTCCCATCAGCCGGTAGACCTCTTCCCTTTCCTCCAGATCAGACGTCTCCCCTTCCATACGGGGCAGGACCTCCTTCAACTCTGCAAGGACTCCGTCCCAGTCCTGAGTCTCCTCCTGCTTCACCATGGCACGGATCAGATGCGCGGTATCACTGTCCGGATTGATCTCCAGGTACTTATCCGCCACCTTCTCCGCTTCACGATAGGCCTTCATCTGCATCATACATTTGGCCATCAGATAGTAAGGCTCGGCGATATACGGATAGATTCCCATAGCGCGTTCCGCATACTCGGTTGCGTCCTGCAGAAATCCCAGTTTGTAGCAGCACTTTGCCCGGATATTCGACGCCTGGAAATTCTGGGGCGAACGAAGCTCCAGTTCCCTGCAGGCCTCGATACCGCCCACATAGTCCCCGGAAAGATACTTCAGCACGCAGTATTCCTCCATGGTCACCAGATATTCCTCGTGCCTCAGGGCAAGAGCGGACTCCAGATAGGATGCTGCCGCCTCATACTCATGCCTCTGCATATATACAACGCCGATCAGGGAAATGGCGTACCCATATCTCTTTCGTACCGCAATGGTGGTTTCCGATGTATCCTCCTCAGGGATGGCACGTATGGCCTCCACCCACTGTGTCAGCGCTGCCAGCGCCTCTTCCGTTCTGTGAATGGACAGGCAGGAACGTCCCAGATAATTATAATACCCGGCCCGGAGCACCGGATCCGCCGGTGCCGGCGCACTTCCCAGAAGCTCGATGGCCTCCTCGAAGCGATAGCTCTGATAGTAGGCCGCAGCCAGTTCATTTCTGAGACGCGCATTCTCCGGTTCTTTCTCCAGCCCTTCCTTCTTTATGCGGATGATCCCCTCACAGGCCTCCAGGACCTGGGAGCGATAGTATCCGTCATAGGGCAGCTCCTGCAGGAGATCAAAGAAGGCATCTCTTGCCCGCTCGTATTCCCCCTTCCGGATGTCCAGTTCCGCCATGCGCCCGCGATATACCTGCGAATACTCCGGGAGCTTCTCCAGCTTCCGGTAATACACCTCAGCCTGCTCCAAACGGTCCGTATGCTGCAAGATATCTCCCTTCGTCACGATCACGCTGACCGTATCGGGATACTCCTGCTCCAGACGGTTCAGGCGTTCCTCCGCCTCATCCCGTCTCCCATCCTGCCAGATAAACCGGCAGAGCATGGACTCGATATCCGGATTCTTCACAGGGATGTCCGTCACCTTCGGAAGCAGCTCCTTCTGACGCTCCACATCTCCCGCCTTATTCGCCCGGGAGAATTCCGAAAGGACACTGATGAGTCCGTCATAATCATAGTCCTCAGGCCCTTCGAACAGTGTAAAATCCACCGCATCCGGGAAGGTTGCATTTGCCTGGATATAATCCAGGTAACGATAGGGATACCGCTCCAGCAGCTCCTCTCTTCTGTCATTCAGATTAAAATGTTCCTGCAGGTACTTAAACACCTGGTGCGGGACCATATAATTCCGGGACAGAAAATCCAAAACGGCGATCATGGCTTCCCCTGCGGTATCGATATTTGTGGCATAAGGCGTATCCAGAAGCTTCTCCCACTCCTTTACCTGCACACGGCGAAAAAACGATGCATATAAATTCTGCATCGCTCGTTCCAATTCACCACGCGGCGTATGATCCTCCGCAGCCTCCGTCTCCGATTCCGCCGCCTCATCCGGCTGCTTTGCCAGACGCTGGGCTTCCTCGTAGGCTGCCCGGAGAGCCTGAAAGCCCTCCGGGTCATCCTCCGGATGTACCTTGACCAGCTGCGTCCGATACGCCTTCTTCAGCTGATCCGGATCCTTCGTGGGTTCGATTTTCAGGATATCCCAAATACTCACCTTTCGATTCACCTACATTTTATGTTGAAATGAATCTTACATCAATCCTTCCAATGTTGTCCGGATGGCCTTGATGAAGTCCTCCGTGTTCTTTACATCCACATTTTCCAGCTCAGTGATCAGAGCCAGATCCTTGGTCATGGTTCCGCTCTCGATGGTATCCAGCGTTGCCTTCTCCAGCTTGCCTGCGAAATCCGCAAGCTCCGGAAGCTCATCCAGCTCGGCCCTCTTACGAAGAGCACCGGTCCATGCAAAGATGGTTGCCACCGGATTCGTTGAAGTCTCCTCACCCTTCAGGTGCTTGTAGTAATGGCGCTGTACGGTACCGTGAGCAGCCTCATACTCATAGAAGCCCTGGGGAGAAACCAGTACGGAGGTCATCATAGCCAGTGAACCGAAGGCGGAAGAAAGCATGTCGCTCATAACATCTCCGTCATAGTTCTTGCATGCCCAGATGAATCCGCCCTTGGACTTCATGACACGGGCTACCGCGTCATCGATCAGGGTGTAGAAATACTCGATACCCGCTGCATCGAATTTCTCCTTGAATTCCTTATCAAAGATCTCCTGGAACACATCCTTGAAGGTGTGATCGTACTTCTTGGAAATGGTATCCTTTGTAGCAAACCAAAGGGTCTGCTTTGTATCCAGCGCATAGGTAAAGCAGCTTCTGGCGAAGCTCTCAATGGAGGGAACCAGGTTATGCTGTCCCTGAACCACGCCGGCAGACTTGAAATCATGCACAAGTACTCTCTCCTCACTGCCGTCAGCAGCGGTATAAACCAGTTCAACCTTTCCCGGTCCGGGAATCTTCATTTCACTGGCCTTATAAACATCACCGTAAGCATGACGCGCGATGGTGATGGGTGCTTCCCAGTTGCGTACACAGGGGGTGATACCCTTTACCTGAATGGGTGCGCGGAATACCGTTCCGTCCAGGATCGCACGGATGGTGCCGTTGGGGCTCTTCCACATTTCCTTCAGGTTATACTCCTCCACGCGGGCTGCGTTGGGGGTAATGGTGGCACACTTTACGGCTACACCGTACTTCTTGGTAGCTTCGGCGGAATCCACGGTCACCTGATCATTTGTATCATCACGGTGCTGAAGACCCAGGTCATAATACTCGGTCTTAAGGTCCACAAAGGGAATCAGCAGTTCATCCTTGATGTACTGCCACAGGATCCGGGTCATCTCATCTCCGTCCATTTCCACCAGGGGAGTTTTCATTTCAATCTTGCTCATGATCAACCTCCA